>CACZPL010000023.1 GCA_902783015.1 uncultured Lachnospiraceae bacterium | reverse complement strand
GTTGACGAGGCTTACAAGGCAGTTCTTGACTGTGTTGCACAGGGCGGTAAGATTCTCTTCGTGGGAACCAAGAAGCAGGCACAGGATTCCATCCGTTCAGAAGCAGAGCGCTGCGGTATGTACTATGTAAACGAGCGTTGGCTCGGCGGTATGCTGACCAACTTTGCAACGATTCAGACCAGAATCGATACGCTTCGCAAGTATGAGGCTATGGAAGCAGACGGCACCTTCGACGTACTTCCGAAGAAGGAAGTAATCGAGATCCGCAAGGAGATGGACAAGCTCCAGAAAAACCTCGGCGGTATCAAGGATATGAAGAAGCTTCCGGATATGATCTTCATCGTAGATCCTCGCAAGGAGAGAAACTGCGTACTTGAGGCTCATAAGCTCGGTATCCCGCTTGTGGGTATTGCAGATACAAACTGTGATCCCGAAGAGCTTGACTATGTGATCCCGGGTAATGACGACGCAATCCGTGCCGTAAAGCTCATCGTGAGCAAGATGGCTGACGCCGTGATCGAGGCTAACCAGGGCGAGGATGCTGTCGCAGCTGACGAGGCTGAGGAAGCAGAAGAGGCGTAAATGCCTGTTATTCAGGAAGCAGAAGAGGCATATATGCCTGTCATTCTGAGGGCGAAGCCCGAAGAATCCTGATATAATTATGTATAATAACGGAGGACAAACAGATGGCTATTTCAGCAGCTGACGTAAAGAAGCTCAGAGAAATGTCCGGTGCCGGTATGATGGACTGCAAGAAGGCCCTGACCGAGACCGACGGCAATTTTGACGAGGCAATGGAGTTCCTGAAGAAGAAGGGACTTGCAACCGCACAGAAGAAGGCAGGCCGTATCGCCGCAGAGGGTATCGTGACGACGGTCGTTTCCGATGACAATAAGACAGCAACCATCATCGAGGTAAATTCCGAGACTGATTTCGTTGCAAAGAACGAAGTATTCCAGGAGTACGTAAAGGGTCTTGCAAATCAGATTAACAACGGCGATTATGCAGACATGGCTGCTTTCCTTGCAGCAAAGTCCGAGATCGATCCTTCCGCTACGGTAGATGATCATCACAAGGCAATGGTTGCCAAGATCGGTGAAAACCTGACCATCCGTCGTATCGAAAAGGTTAAGACAGACGGAATTGTTGTTTCCTATATCCATGCAGGCGGTAAGATCGGTGTTATCGTTGATGCTGCCGGTGTCAGCGCAAGCGAAGATGTTAAGGAAGCAGTTAAGAATATCGCAATGCAGATCGCTGCCATGAATCCGCAGTACGTAAGCAGAGACGATATCTCCGCAGACGAGCTTACACATATCAGAGAAGTGATCACAGACAGCACCTTAAACGATGTTCCGTCTCTTCCGGTTCCGATCTTAAAGCCCCTCATCGAGAAGGCTGTATCCGAGAAGAAGTGGAGCGATGAGGATATCGCGATCTACGAGGAGAAGAAGGACAACATGAAGTTCCTCTTCAACTTCCTCTCCAAGGAAGCTGCCGCAACACTTGCACAGATGGCACTTGAGAACAAGGATGAGTATGCATCCAACAAGATCTTCGCAGGTACCATCGAGGGCCGTGTTTCCAAGAACTTAAAGGAGATCTGCCTGCTCGATCAGCCCTACGTAAAGGCTGCAGACGGAAAGCAGACGGTTGCCGCTTACTTAAAGACCGTTGATGCAAACCTTAAGATCGCAAAGTTCGTTCGCTTTGAGACCGGCGAGGGCTTAGAGAAGAAGAACGAAGATTTTGCTGCAGAGGTTGCTGCGCAGATGAACGCATAATAAAAGCTTATGAAATAAACCGGAGCGGTTTTGCTCCGGTTTTTTCGCATAGAAAGGGATTATGAAATATATCAAACAGTTCACGATCATATTGTTGATCTCATTTTTGGGCGAGATCTTAAACCGGGTGATCCCGCTTCCCGTACCGGCAAGCATCTACGGCATCATCCTGATGTTTTTGTGCCTTGTCACGCATATCATCAAGGTGGAGCAGGTGAAAGAAGCCTCTGCCTTTTTGATCGAGATCATGCCGCTGGTGTTTATCCCCGCAGCAGTGGGACTGGTGGATTCCTGGGGGCTGATCAGCAGCCGCTGGTATGTCTATGTGGTCGTGCTTGTTGTCACGACGGTTGTGGTCATGACGGTGTCCGGTCTTATGACACAGGCGGTCATCCGCAGAGGAAAAAAGAAGGAGGTCGGGCAGGATGCGTGAGATCACCAAAATGTTGGAAGACTCCATGTTCTTCGGCCTGCTTCTTTCTCTGGCAGCCTTTGAGCTCGGACTCTTTTTGAAAAAGAAGTTTAAATCGGGTATCTTTAACCCTTTGCTCATCTCGATCATTGTTGTGATCGCGGTGCTTGTTTGCGGGAATATCAGTTACGAAAAATATGCGGTGGGAGCGAATATCCTTTCCTATCTGCTGACACCGGTTACGGTCTGCCTGGCCGTGCCGCTCTATGAGCAGCTGCAGGTGTTAAAGAAAAACTGGAAGGCCGTGATCCTCGGGATACTGTCCGGTTCGGTCGCAAGCGTTCTCTCCGTGCTCGGACTTGCGATTCTGTTCCGGCTTGATCATGAGGCTTATGTGTCTCTGCTTCCGAAGTCCATCACGACGGCTATCGGCATGGGCGTTTCGGATGAGCTCGGCGGGATCGTACCGCTGACCGTGATCATCATCATTCTGACAGGTGTGCTCGGCAATATTATTGCAGAGCTTGTGTTTAAGATCTTTAAGATCCGTGAGCCTATTGCCAAGGGTGTCGCCTGCGGAACGGCAAGTCACGCCATCGGAACCGCCAAGGCCATGGAGCTCGGTGAAGTGGAGGGGGCCATGAGTTCGCTGTCCATCGTGGTGGCGGGTGTCATGACCGTACCCTTTGCGGTACTGTTTTCATTTATCATGTAAGGTGAAAATATGGAAAAGACTGTTGATAAGACTGACAACATGACAGAGGTTGCCATGCACGTTTCCTTTGTGAGCCTGCTGGTGAACCTGCTTTTATCCGTCGGAAAGCTGATAGCGGGAATTATCGCGCACTCGGCTGCCATGATCTCGGATGCCGTGCATTCGGCTTCCGATGTCGCAAGCACCGTGGTCGTGATGGTCGGCATCAAGATGGCTTCCAAAAAGGCGGACGCGGAGCATCCCTACGGCCATGAACGCATGGAGTGTATCTCATCCTTCATCCTTGCCATGCTGCTTGTGGTGATCGGCTGGGAGATCGGCCTGACCGGCGCGAAGAAGATCTTTGCGGGCGGTGAGGAGATCGTCACACCCGGTGTGCTTGCGCTCGTTGCGGCTATGGTTTCCATGGCAGTCAAGGAGGCAATGTTTCATTATACGAGACATGCGGCAAAGCAGGTCAATTCCGGCGCGTTGATGGCGGATGCCTGGCATCACCGCTCGGATGCGCTATCATCTGTGGGAGCGTTTATCGGTATCCTCTTTGCAAGGCTCGGTTTCCCGGTCATGGATGCCGTTGCGAGTATTGTGATCTGTCTGTTCATTTTAAAGGCAGCCTACGATATCTTTAAGGACAGCATGGATAAGCTGGTGGACCACTGCGCGGACAAGGCGACGGAAAAAGAAATCCAGACGATCGTGCTCTCGGTGGAGGGCGTAAAGCGCATCGACGATTTAAAGACCAGACAGTTCGGAAATATGCTCTACGTGGATATCGAGATCGCTGCGGAGGGTGAGCTGCCGCTTACCCAAGCCCATGAGATCGCCGAGCATGTCCACGACAAGGTGGAGGAGAGCAATCCCTTTATCAAGCATTGTATGGTGCACGTAAATCCCTTGTAAAAACGGTTCGGATTTGTTATAATACGGTTTTGATATTACATAAGGAAGAAGAATAAACCATGAAAAAGACGTTTCGATTTCGTACAACCTTACTGGGCATCAAGGCTCTGATCCGTTGCATGCGGCTTTGCGGAAAGAACGCAACCAACGTACCGGGAGATATTGCCGTGAACATCTGCCCTGACTTTTTGGGACAGATCGACAAGCCGAAGGTTGTGATCGGTGTGACCGGAACCAACGGGAAGACCAGTGTATCCAATTTGATCGAAGATGTGCTCTCCGACACGGATCTCAAGTTCATGGATAACCGTTTAGGCGGAAATGTGGATGCGGGCATTGCATCCGAGCTGATCAAAAATGCCGATCTGAAGGGCCGGATGAAGAAGCAGTATGCGGTCTTTGAAATCGATGAGCGCATGACCACGAAGATCTTTCCGTTTGTTAAGCCGAAGATCTTGGGTGTCACAAATCTCTTCCGTGATTCCTACAAGAGAAATGCGCATTCGGAATATATATTTGACATCTTAAATTCCACGATCCCCAAGGAGACAAAGCTTGTATTAAACGGAGAGGATCCGCTTTCGTCACATCTTGCTCCGGGAAACAAGCGCGTGTATTTCGGGATCGAGGACCGGTCCGTCGCCATGAACGAGACGGAGGGGATCATTCAGGACATGATCGCCTGCCCGCAGTGCGGCGCAAAGCTTACCTACGATTATATCCGCTACAACCATATCGGAAGGGCACATTGTCCGTCCTGTGACTTTGCCTCTCCGGAACACTTTGATTATGCGGTGGAAAAGATCGATCACGAAAAAGGCAGACTGTTTATCCGCACGCCGAAGGAAAGCTACGATATCAAGCTTCTCGGCAGCAATATCACCGATGCCTACAATCAGATCACCGCGGTTGCGGTTCTGACCGAGTTCGGTGTATCTAAAAAACGTATTGTGAATTCCTTTGAAAAAATGGAGATCACCAAGACCCGTTTTGAGGATACGCAAGTGAAGGATAAGCACATCATCAGTGTGCTTGCCAAGGGACAGAATCCGATTGCCTGCTCCCGCGTATGCGACTTTGTGCGCAAGGAGGAGGGGGACAAGGCGGTTGTCCTTGTGATCGATGATTTCTTTGACAGAAAGGAGACCAGCGAGAATATCGCCTGGTTCTTTGATACAGACTTTGAGTTTTTGAATGATCCGTCCGTGAAGCAGATCGTGATCGGCGGATTAAGAAGATACGATCTGAAGCTTCGTCTTCTGATGGCGGGAGTTCCCGAGGATCGGATCGCCTATATCGATGACGATGTGAAGACGGCGGAGCTCGTGGACCTTCAGAAGTCGAATAAGGTATATATTTTCTATGATGTATATACCGCGGCCTTTGCAAAATCCATTAAAAAACGGCTCACAGAGCGGATCGAAGCAGGCGCTTACGAGGTGGGGACCGAGTACGAGAAGCACCTTCATGTAAGCTCCGTGCCCATGCTTTCCGGTAAGGCGGACAGTACCTCCCGCGGAAAGGGAAAGGTGGTCGAAGTTCTTTACCCTGAGTTCTGCAATCTCTTCGGCGACAGCAGCAATATCCGCTATTTAAAGAAATGTATTCCGGATGCGGAGTTCATCTACACCGCATTTACGGAGGAACCCTATTTTGTAAAGAACAAGCCGGATCTGATCTACATGGGTGCCATGACCGAGAAGAAGCAGGAGATGGCGGCGGCAAAGCTGCTTCCCTATAAGGACAGATTAAAGGAGCTGATCGATGCGGAAACGCCGGTGCTCTTTACCTCCAATGCGACCGAGCTTCTCGGAAACTATATCGAGACCGATGACGGAAGGAAGATCCCGTGTCTTTCCATATATGATTTTTCAGCAAAGCGGGATACCATGCACCGCATTAACGGTCTGGTGAGAGGCCATGCGGGCGAGCTTGAGATCATCGGATTTCGGACCCAGTTTACGACGGCCACGCCGCTTCCCGCGGAACAGTCCTTTATCACAGTGGACCGCGGTATGGGAATGAACAAGGAGGCTAATGTCGAGGGCATACACGACAAAAAGCTTTATGCGACTTACCTCGTGGGACCGTTCCTCGCTTTAAACCCTGACTTTACCGAGCGCTTCCTGCGTGAGGATCTGGGAATCGAAAATGCGGAGGCTGCCTATAACAGTCTCGTGAAAAAGGCATACAAGCGGAGAGTGAAAGAGTTTCACAATCCGAAATGTGAATATGATATCTAACCAACAATGAATGATCAAGGAGTATGTGAAGATGGAAGCCAAACAGATCTTTGAAACCTATGAATCCGAAGTACGTTCTTACTGCAGAGTGTTTGATTCTGTACTTGCCACCGCAAAGGGTGCGGTCATCACGGATACCGACGGCAGAGAGTATATCGACTTTTTTTGCGGCGCCGGTGCCTTGAACTACGGGCACAACAATCCCGAGATCAAGGAAAAGGTGATGGACTATCTTGCGAAGGACGGAATCCTGCACGCGCTTGATATGTACACACAGCCGAAGGCGGAGTTTATAGAATACTTTGAGGAGCAGATCTTAAAGCCGCGCGGGCTTGACTACAAGATCATGTTCCCGGGACCGACCGGTACCAACGCGGTAGAGGCGGCTTTAAAGCTTGCGAGAAAGGTAAAGAAGAGAAACAATATCTGGTGCTTCATGGGTTGCTTCCACGGCATGACCACAGGAGCACTGGCACTGACTACGGAGCGTGAGGCGAGAGAGGCCGCAGGCATTCCGTTAAATTACGTGACCCACATCCCGGCTCCCTACATGTTCCCGGAACTTGATGTGATCGACTATATGCAGACCATGCTCGATGATGATCATTCGGGCATCGAGTACCCGGCGGCACTCATCATGGAAACGGTACAGGCCGAGGGTGGCATCCGTGTATTCTCCGAGGAGTTCTTAAAGCAGGTTCGCGCATTCTGCGACAAAAACGATATCCTGCTCATCATAGATGATATTCAGGTCGGCTGCGGCAGAACCGGAACCTTCTTCTCCTTTGAACGTGCGGATATCGCACCGGATATCCTGGTGATCAGCAAGTCCATCGGCGGACTCGGCTTCCCCTTTGCCCTGACACTGTTCAAGCCGGAGCTTGACATCTGGGCACCGGGAGAGCACAACGGAACCTTCCGCGGCAATCAGATCGCTATCGTGTCCGCAAAGGCTGCGGCAGAGTACTATAACCGCTATGCCCTCGACAAGGAGACGCAGGCAAAGAGTGCCGTGATCGAGCGTTTCTTAAACGAAGAGATCGCAACCATCAAGGACGGATTTGAGGTGCGCGGTATCGGCTTTATCTGGGGCATCGATGTGCATGATGAGGCGCTTGCGAAAAAGATCTCCGTGGAGGCCTTCAAGAAGGGCGTGATCGTGGAGCGTGCAGGTCGGAAGAATGAGGTGGTCAAGATCATGCCGCCACTCATCATCGATGAGGAGACACTCGTAAAAGGATTAAATATATTAAAGGATGTTATTTCCGAATTAGCATAATTGAAAGTGAGGTTTACATAAAATGAAAATCACAAAACAGACAACCATGGGAGAGATGCTCAACTACGACGGCGGGATCGCGCTGGTACTTATGGAGTGCGGCATGCACTGTGTAGGCTGCCCGTCTTCCGTGGGCGAATCCTTAGAGGAGGCGTGCATGGTACACGGCATGAACCCGGATGAGGTGATGGCGAACATCAACGAGTATCTGGCATCACGCGGAAAGCTTGACACCGAAGAAACGGAAGAAACGGTTGAGGAGGTAGAATAGCATGCTTGTAGGATTTATCATCAGTCTTTTGATCGGTGCGGTGGCAGGATACCTTGCCGGGATCATCATGAGCTCCGAGGGAGGCGTTCTTCGAAACATGATCCTCGGTATCTGCGGCGGTGTGGTCGGCAATGTGGTTTTGAACCTTGTGGGCCTCGGCGCAAACAACATCATCGGCAGTATCATCGTGTCCGTATTCGGCGCATGTCTGTTGATCGCAATCGGAAGAGCGATCTTTAAATAAGAGGTTTTGAAAAAAATAAAAAAAGTGTTGACAAGCAGGCACTCCGCCGCTATAATAGCAAGAGTGTGATTTTGGCTGTCGGTTTTAACCGATTGCAGTAAGATTTGAGGGAGGTGTAATCAGATGTCGATCTGTCCGAAGAATAAAAGCTCAAAGGCTAGACGCGATAAGCGCAGAGCAAACTGGAAGATGAGCATTCCGGGACTTGTTAAGTGCAGCAAGTGCGGTGAGCTCATGATGCCGCACAGAGTATGCAAGGCTTGCGGTTCTTATAACAAGAAGGAGATCATCTCCGTAGATTAATTTGAAAACTATCTTATTATTGAAGAAAGGAGGATGTTGCTTTGAAAACGGCATTATTCATCGTATTTTTAGTTGTATCGGTTTTGTTAGCCATCGTAGTAATGATGCAGGAGGGCAAGGACAACGGTCTGACGAGTACCCTGTCCGGTAACGTAGATTCTTACTGGAACAAGAACAAGGGCACTTCGAAAAAGGCAAGGCTCAATAAAGCAACAGCTGCGCTCGGTACTATATTCATGGTACTTGCGCTCTTGTTATCCTCCAAGTTCATTAAGTAGATTAAAAAGGGCTGATTACCGTAAGGCAGATCGGCCCTTTCTTATTTCGGGGGTTATGATTATGGGAGAAAAAAGAGATATCGTAAAAGAAAAACTATATCAGTTCATGAGCGAGAAGGACTACAAGCCCATGAAATTAAAGGAGCTTCGGTACCTGTTCGCGCCTTCGAGTGACGAGAAGAAGCGCTTGGAGGAGGCTTTAGGGGAGCTTGTGACCGAGGGAAAGCTTGTCCTGACTCCGAAGGGAAAGTACAAGCTTCCCGATGCGAATATGCTTGCGGGTGAGTATATCGGAAACCGCAAGGGCTTCGGCTTTGTCCGCGTGGAGGGAGAGCGGGAGGATTATTTCATTCCCGCAAAGGACAGCCTGGATGCCTTCCACGGAGACCGTGTTATGATCTGCGCGGACAACCGTGAGAAACCGGGAAAGCGCAAGGAGGCCGTGGTTGTTAAGATCTTAGAGCGCCGACTTACCAGGGTGGTCGGAACCTTTGACAAGCAGCAGGATTTCGGCTTTGTGATCCCGGACAATCAGAAGATTTCGGATGATATCTTCGTGCCTCAAACGGACAGTATGGGTGCCATGAGCGGTCACAAGGTGGTCTGTGAGCTTACCTCCTACGGAGAGAAAGGAAAATCTCCGGAGGGAAAGATCGTCGAGATCCTCGGTCATGTCAATGATCCCTCCACGGATATCATCTCGGTGGTACGCGCCTATGATATTCCCATGGAGTACCCGGATAAGGTGATGGATTCCTTAAAGAACATCCCGGAGTCCGTATCAAAGGAAGAACTTGAGGGGCGCAAGGATTTCAGAGAGCTTGTCACCGTCACCATCGACGGCGAGGATGCCAAGGATCTGGATGATGCCATCACGCTTTCCTTTGCAAACGGCCTCTACACCCTCGGTGTGCATATCGCGGATGTATCGAATTATGTGACGGAGAAGTCGGCCCTTGACAAGGAAGCCTTAAAGCGCGGCACCAGCTGCTATCTGGTAGACAGTGTGATCCCCATGCTTCCGCATAAGCTTTCCAACGGCATCTGTTCTTTAAATGCAGGAGTCGACAGACTGACGCTTTCCTGCGTCATGAAGATCGACGAAAAGGGAAAGGTCGTGGATCACGAGATCTGCGAGGGTGTGATCAATGTCAACGAGCGCATGAGCTATACCAATGTGCAAAAGATCTTAGACAGGAGCGATGACGAGGTTCTTGATCGTTACAAGGACTATG
>CACZPL010000022.1 GCA_902783015.1 uncultured Lachnospiraceae bacterium | reverse complement strand
TCATCTGCGTGTTGGCGATCGTTACCGTTGATTTATCTACAGCCGGAAGCTCACCGTCTCCAACAATGGTAAGGTTGTAGGTTGAAAGCGCACCGTTTGCCAGCGCAGCGGTGATCGTCACAACACCCTTTTGCTTCAAGGTCACAAGACCGTTATCATCTACGGTCGCCAAAGTCTCATCGGAAGACTTCCAGGAAACTCGCTTGTCCTGTGCATCTACCGGTACGATCTCATAGTTCTGTGAAAAAATGATCTTGCCGATCTCGATCGCACAGTCGGACCGTGCGAAGAAGAGCTTCTTTGCCTTGACCGCCTGCGTCTCGTCAATAAATTTTGCAACATAGACAAGATCCTGCAGCACCTGCTTGTCGCCGGCATATACCGCGCCCGCAGCATCGTACCAGCCCAGGAAGATGTAGCCTGTTTTTGTTGGATCCTTCGGCGCTGCGCCGACAGTGTCACCGCTCTTTACCGTGCGGCTCTCAACAACCGTACCGTCTGCCTGGAAAGTCACGGTGTAGGATGTCACCGCATCCGAGCCGGAGGCCTGTGTGCCGTCACCGACCGTGGCGGTCTCCACCTGCGTATCCTCCTTCAGATTATCTCTCTGTCCGACGTTCGCAGCTTCCGAAACCGTACGGCTGTCCTTATCGAAATCATCCGCCTTTGCGGCCTCGGTTGTCTTCTCGGAGTCTTCTTCCTCTGTATCCTTCTCCTCGGGTACTCCGCCGTTTTCCTCGATAAAGTTGTCTACCCAGTCCTGAATCGCCTGAAGTTCCTCGTCCGAAAGCGCTTCAAGGGCTTTCTCAGCTTCCGCGGCGTATTCCTCCGGCGTCTTCTTATCGTCCGAGTCTTTTGCAAACGCGGTTGCCGGCATGAGCATTGCGATCATACAGGCTGTCAGGATAGCGGATAGTAACTTATAAAGCTTTCTTTTCTTCATGCACAACACTTCCTAATCTTTTTTAAATTTGCCGATGATCTTCTCGTCGATGTCCGTCTTGTCCAGAACTTCTTTTACCTTGTCAGTGACAATCGCGGGATTCTCCTTGATCTTCTCATCGATGTCTGTCTTGTCCAATACTTCGTTGATTTTTCCTTTAATGTCCATTTCGTTACCTCCCGGAAAGATATCTCGGCACGATGTCATCATACGCGTGCCGCGGTCACATATTAGTCACAGTTACGGTGATTATATCATCTATGTACCGAAAATTCAATGGGACGGTAAATATATCAAAAGCCAAACAGATCATTCTCTTCCCTGATCGCTTTGATCTTTAAGGTTTTGTTGTCGCGGTCGATCTCCTCGGGCACGAGCCAAACCTTGTAACGCTTTCCTTCTTGAAGCTCAAAGGGCTCCAACGCTTCCGGATTGGTCACCCGAAAACGGTCCAACTCGTAGTACGAATCATAGGTAAGCGGCGTCTTCACATTCTCCGCATAATATGCTCCGCCCTCAAAAACAAGCTCGCCCTCAAACATATCCTCCGTCCGCTCAGCACCTGAGATTTCAGCGCTCCGATCCTCCTGCATAGCGCTTTGCGTGGTCGCTTCCGCCTCTTTCTCCTCTGTCTCCTGTACGGCAGCGGGCGCTTCCTGCACGTCCTCCGCATCGTCCGTTTCTTCCACGGCCGCCTCCGTCATGGGCGCTTCTTCATTCGCTTCCGGAACATCGCCGGCGCCTGCGAAAAAGTGAAGCGACGAATCCTTCTTTTTTTCGTCCGCAACTCCGTTTACCGCATCCTTCGACATCTCGATGCTCAGGCTTTGGTCCACATCGCCCTTTGTCTCCTGCTTGTCCCGCTTTCCGCTTGTCAGGATCACTGTGGGGATCGCGATCAACAGCATCACTGCAGCCGCGGCAAGGATGCCGATGGTCTTCTTACGTGCCTTGCGTTTCCGCGCAGCCTCCAGGTCCACGATCTGTGCCTGCGATTGTGTGTTCTCCGCGGGCCGCGCTTCTACCTGCGCGGTTCCCTGCCCTGCAGCGATACCCGTCTCGATCCGATTCCAAAGATCCGGTGCAGGCATAGCTTCTTTATAGAGAGCCTCAAGATCCAAGTCCATATTCAATTCATCATTTTCATTAAAATCTTTATTCATGATGAACACTTCCTTTTTCGGCTGACGATTTCAGGATCCTTTCTGTTGCTTCGCAAGCCCTCGCCGGGCCGGCACCACATCACTTCGTGATGTGGTCAGCGTCGCTACGCTCAGGATGACGTGTCAACCGGTTCCGATATATTTCCGAAGCTTCGCCACCGCGTTGTTATAGTGCCACGATACCGTGCCCTGCGGCATCCCGGTGGTCTCGGCGATCTCCCGGAAGGTGAGCCCGCCGCCGCATTTTAAGTCCATGACCTCGCGTTCCTTGTCGGAAAGCTTTTCCATGGCCTGTTCTATGGTGAGCTTATTGACCGTCTGCTCCTCCACGGAGGCACCGCCCACGGTCTTTGCGTCCGCCATCTCCCGGGGACTTGCCGTGTCCTCGTCCGGGTACATGGCGGCGTCTAAGCTTTCGGTCACGCGTTTATTCTTTCGCATGTAGTCGATACACATGTTTTTTGCGATGGTTGCGATCCACGTCTTGTGATGCCCCTGCCCGTTGAAGGATGCGGCGCTGTTATACAAGCGGATAAAGAAATCGCTTGTCACATCCTCCGCTGCCTCCTTGTGCTGCAACATCTTGAAGCATATGGCGTAGATCAGTTTCAGGTAGGCGTCGTAGACATGCCGGAGCGCGTTCATATCACCCGCCGCCATCTGCTTCATGGCAAGATTAAATTCTTCTTCCGACATGCGACCCCTCCTTTCTTATATACGTCCGCTCTTTTTGTTTTTATGGAAAAAATCAGATTAATTTCTTCAGCGGTTCCTCCAGGGCTCTGTAAGCGGCAAGCAGCTGCGGTGTCTGTTCATCAAGCAGCGCTCTTTCCCCGTTCTTTCCGGCGGTCTCCAGCTTTCTTGCCAGGTCGGAAAGATCCGTAGCGCCCACGGTCCTCGCCGAGCTTTTTAAAGAGTGCACAAGCGTGGAATAGGTGGCAAGATCATCCTCGGCAAGCGCTTTCTCAAGCTTCTCCGATTTGGATGCGATGGAACCGGCAAACACGGCGAGCGCATCGAGATAATCCTCCACGTCCCCGCACAGGTAAAGCCCAAGCTCGACATCGAGCATTTTAATCTCCCGGAGTCCGGAGGGAAGAATGGCCTGCTCGTCCATATGGGCCGCGGTCTCGAGCTCGGAGCGCTCGCGCAGTCCGCTGTCCTCGGCAGCTCCCTCGCGCATGAGATACTCTTTATCCTCGTTGATCATGCCGATCATCACCTCGGCGATCCGCTCGTCAAACTGTGTGCCCTTACCCTTCTCAAGCTCTCCCCGAACGACCTCCTGCGGCAGGATGTCTCTATAGCTTCGGTTGCTGGTCATGGCATCGTAGGCATCGGCAACGGCGATGATCCTGGCCTCCTCCGGGATCATGCGTCCCGTGAGACCGTCGGGATATCCGCGCCCGTCGATCCGCTCGTGATGCCATCTGGCTCCATAGGCAAGCTTCGGGATCTCCTTGATCTTTTTCAATATCTTATCACCCACGACCGGGTGCTTTTTGATCTCCGCAAATTCCTCATCCGTCAGCCGCGAAGGCTTGTTGATGATGGTGTCCGGAACACCGATCTTTCCCACGTCGTGGAGCAGACCCATGATGTACACCTCATCCTGCCCCTGCTCATCGTAGCCGAGCCGCTTTGCGATCTCCCGCGAATAGGTAGCCACGCGGCCGGAGTGACCGTTGGTGTAGGTATCCTTGGCATCGATAGCCTCTGCCAGCGTCTGTACCACGTGCAGGGAAAAACGGTTGATCTCCTTTGTCTTTTTGTCTACTTCCTTAGACAAATCTTTCCGCAGGCGTGTGCATTCCAAAATACGCTTCACGCGAAGTGTCAGGATATCCGGAAAATACGGCTTTCTGATAAAGTCCTCCGCCCCGAGCTTTAAGCCCTCCTGCTCGGACTCATAGTCATCGTTTCCGGTCAGGAAGATCACGGGGATCTTTCCCGCCTCTCCGCCTTTCTCCCGCAGAGCTCTAAAAGTCTCCGGTCCGTTCATGCCCGGCATCATGATATCCAGCAAAATAAGATCCGGCAACGGTGTCAACCCTTCTATATAATCAAGCAGCTCCTCGCCGGAGGAAAGCTCCTTCACCTTCATATCCTCCCGCTTCAGGATGGCTGCCGTGCGGCTTCTGATCACCGCATCATCATCCACGATCAAAACCCAGTCCAAAGTTCACGCCCCCTTTGTTTCCGTCAATGTACCACTGCTCTATTATAAATGCCTTTTTTGAAAATGGCAATGCGGAAAAATACCCCGCATCACTTTCAAACACGGGGAGAATATGATAGAATATAGCCGTTATGAGACTATATAAAAGAAAGACAATTTCATATTTTCTTGCGCTTATCCTGACGCTCGCCATTCTTGTGCCCGCGCTTCCCGCAAGAGCCGAGACCACCAAAACCGTGCGTGTCGGCTACTACGAGAACGAGGTCTTTGAGGAGGGCGCATCGCCCGGCGCGGTCAAGACCGGCTATGCCTACGAATACTACCGCAAGCTTTCCGAGTACACGGGCTGGAATTATGAGTATGTGTACGGAGGCTTCGGTGAGCTCTACGACATGCTGCTAAACGGTGACATCGACCTTTTGGCCGGTCTGGCGAAGAAGGAGGACCGCATCGGTCTGATCGGTTATCCGGAGGATCCCATGGGAAACGAGATCTACTCTCTCGTCAAACATGATGACGACACCTCCGTGACCTGGTCTCCCGCCTCAGTATCCGGCAAGCGCATCGGAGTCTTAAAAAGCGCGGTGTCCGAGGTTTTGAACGATTATCTCGCATCCCATTCCATCACGGCGGACGTGGTGACCTTTGAGGATTACGAGTCTCTTTTTGATGCATTTGACTCTCGGGATGTGGACATCCTGGCCGCCGAGGGCGACGGAGCCTACGGTCGCGACCACGCAGAGGTTGTCTGCTCCTTCGGTGCATCCGATTACTACCTCTGTGTCAACATCGATCGCACAGACCTTTTGGATGAACTGAACATTGCCCAGTCCCAGCTTGCGACTGAGGAACCCGGTTACTTAAATACCCTGAGGAACAAGTATTACTCCTCCAGTGTTTCCGGCCACACCTTTTCCAACGCGGAGCGCGAATGGATGACGGAGCACAAAAGTTTGAAAATCGGTTATCTGAACAATTATCTTCCCTACAGCGCCACGGACAGTGCCGGACAGGCTACCGGAATTGTCAGCGAGATCATGCCCGAGCTTTGCGAGGCGCTCTCTCTTTCCGACATAAGTATTTCTTACGCGGGCTACGACAACTACGATGACATGATCGAAGCGATCTGCAACGATCAAATCGACGTGGCTTTCCCGGTAGGCGGCGGTCTTTATTACTCGGAGGAAAACGGTATCTACCAGTCCGAGGCCGTGGCATCCACAACCACGGATCTTGTATACGCAGGCGATTATACCGAGGAAACCGAGCAACACTTTGCGGCCAACAAAAATAACCGTATGCAGTATTATTATATCCGTACCAATTTCCCGGAGGCCGAGATCACGCTGTATGATAATATCGATGCCTGTCTGGACGCCGTGCTTGCAGGGGATGTTAAGGCCACGACCTTAAACGGTCTCAGAGCAAACGATATCTTAAAGAACCGACGGTACAAGGACCTTTATCTGAAGCAGCTCACGAAGACCGACGATCGCTGCTTCGGCGTGAAGATCGGAAACGAGGGACTCCTAAAGCTTTTGAACCGCGGTGTCATTATGCTCGGCCCCGAATATGCCCAGGATGTTGCCTACCGCTACGCAGACCAGCTGTACTCCTACACGATCCTTGACATGATCAAGGACAATATCGGCTTCTTTCTTTTGCTGCTTTTGATCGTGGCAGTCATTGTGATTGCACTGATCATCCGTGATCTGAAGCGTACTCGCCTTTCCGCCAAACTGAAATCCGACTTTGTCTCCAATATGAGCCACGAGATCCGCACACCCATCACCGCGATCCTCGGCATGAACGAGATGATCCAGCGCGAAAGCGACGATGAAAAGATTCTCTCTTATTCCGACAACATAGAGCGAGCCGGCGGCAGCCTGCTTGCCATTATCAACGATATCCTCGATTTCTCAAAGATCGAGGCAGGTCACATGGAGGTGTCCACCGGGCCCTACTCTTTGCCCGAGCTTCTGAGCGACCTAGACCTCATGATCCGGCTTCGCGCACAGGAAAAGAATCTGCAGTTTTCCGTGGAAGTGGATGAAACCCTTCCCGTGATGCCCATCGGCGATGTACAGAAGCTTCGGCAGGTGATCACGAATCTGCTAACCAATGCCGTCAAATACACGGAGCAGGGCGATGTAAAGCTTCGGCTGCAGTTGCTTTCCTCTACGGAATCCGATTTTTCCATGGAGGTGTCCGTCAGCGATACCGGGATCGGGATCCGCGAGGAGGAGATGGGAAAGCTCTATTCTGCCTTCGACCGTCTCGACCTTGAAAAAACACGAACGATCGAAGGGTCCGGCCTGGGACTTACCATCACGCACAGTCTGCTTGAGCTGATGGACAGCGAGATTCACGTGGAAAGCACCTACGGGAAGGGCTCCCGCTTCTACTTTACCCTGAAACAGGGCATCAGCGACGCAACGCCCATCGGCCCCTTTGAGCCCAGCGGTGTTTCCGGCGAGGGAAGCAAGCGAAAACGCAGGACAGCAACCTTTACGGCACCGGACGCAAGACTTCTGGTCGTAGACGATACACCCATGAATCTGCAGGTCATCTGCGGACTCTTAAAGGGAAACGAACTGGCCATCGACACGGCGGGAAGCGGCAAAGAATGCCTGGATTTCTTTAAAACTAACACCTACGATCTGGTCTTCCTCGATCAGCGAATGCCGGGCATGGACGGCGTGGAAACACTTCACGCACTTCGGAAATATTACCCGAAAAAGACGGAAGAAACACCTGTGATCTCCCTGACAGCCAATGCATTTTCGGCGGCCAAGGAACAGATGTTAAAGGCCGGTTTTACCGATTATCTGCCAAAACCCGTGAACCTCGCGGATATGGAAACCATGCTCTTAAAATATCTGCCGAAGGAAAAGATCCGGCCCGTGCGGGAAAAGGACCCGGGGGCGGTGCAGACATCCCCGGAGCAGGCAGCACTGATCAAGGCACTTGCTGAAATACCCGAGCTCGACACGGAAAGCGGAATCAGCTATTGCGGAGATGAGGAGGACTATATCGACGCGCTGAACATCTTCCGCAACTCGGCGAAGGAGCGTACTTCACTGCTTGAACACCTGACAAAAACTGCCGACACCGAAGCGCTGACACTGCTCCTCCATTCACTGAAGAGCACATCCAAGGCCATCGGCGCGGACAGTCTTTCGTCACGTGCCGCCGAACTTGAGGCGAAGTCAAAAAACGGAAACAGCAAAGAAATGAAAGACGATATTTCGGCTTTCACAGCGGAGTACATCGAATTGTCTAACAAAATAGACGGCACACTGGACGCAAAGGAGGGTTGACCACATGCAAAGAAACAGAACGATCAGCAACGATCTGATGAAGACGATCCCCACCGAGGAGGGTATGTCCGCAGCGGAATGGCTGGCGGAACAGATGCCCGGCGGCTTCTTTATCTACCGCGCGGACGATTCCATGGAGCTTCTGTATGTGAATCATTCCACCTGCGAAATCTACGGCTGTGATACCGTGGATGAATTCCGCGAGCTTACCGGAAACAACTTCCGCGGCATGGTGCACCCCGAGGACTACGACAGCATCCAGTCCTCCATTGATGAGCAGATCTCCAATGTGTCTAACAGACGAAACATCGACTACGTAGTCTACCGCATCATACGAAGGGACGGCACGGTGCGCTGGGTGGACGACTACGGTCATTTCGCGACCCTGCCGGGCTACGGCGATGTATACTACGTGTTCATCGAGGACATTACAGAGAATAAACTGGCGGCCGAGGAGCAGGAGCGCTCGAAAAACCTGGCGGCTGCCTTAGAGCAGGCTGAGCACGCAAATGTTGCAAAGAGCGCATTTTTATCCAATATGAGTCACGAGATCCGCACACCCATCACGGCGATCCTCGGCATGAACGAGATGATCCAGCGCGAGACGGAAAGCTCCGTGATCCTCGATTATTCCGAAAACATCCGCAAGGCCGGGGTCAGTTTGCTCGGCATCATCAGCGATATCCTGGACTTTTCCAAGATTGAGACAGGGCGGATGGAGCTCGATCTTGACACATACTCGCTCCCGGAAATGGTGGCGGACCTTTATAATCTGGTACAATTCCGGACCGAGGCAAAGGGCCTGGAGCTTCGATTCTCCGTGGATCCGGTCCTTCCCTCCCGCCTGTTCGGCGACGAGATCCGCATCAAGCAGATCATCACAAATCTGCTCACCAACGCTGTCAAGTACACCGAAAACGGAAGCGTAAGCTTAGATATCATAGCAGAAGAGATCACCGATGACTCCGTCCGGCTTATCGTATCCGTAACCGACACCGGTATCGGTATCCGTCCGGATGACATGGAACGTCTCTTTGAACCCTTCGACCGACTGGACCTGAAAAAGACCAGAACTATCGAGGGCTCCGGCCTCGGACTTGCGATCACCAGACAGCTTCTCTCCCTCATGGGAAGCGAGCTTTTTGTGGAAAGCGAATACGAAAAGGGCTCACGGTTCTACTTTACACTGACGCAGAAGATCATCGACCGTGCTCCCGCGGGGGAGTTTCATCCCGATCTTCATACGCACTCGGGTCCCGACTCGCGCAGAAAACAGGCCATGTTTACCGCGCCGGGCATGAAGCTGCTGATCGTAGACGACACACCCATGAACCTTCAGGTAATTGCCGGTCTGTTAAAACGTACCAAGATGCACATCGATGTGGCAACCAGCGGTGCGGAATGTATAGATAAATTCGGCAGGGAGCACTACGATCTTGTCTTCCTGGATTACCGAATGCCGCAGATGAACGGCATTGAAACCCTTGCCAAACTTCGGCAGGAATACCCGGAGGAATTTGAGAAAACGCCCATCATCTCGTTGACGGCCAGTGCCGTCTCCGGCGACCGCGAGAGAATGCTCCGCGCCGGTTTTACCGATTATCTGTCTAAGCCGGTAAACATTGATGAGATGGAGCGTATGATGATCCGCTATCTTCCCTCGGACTCCGTGATCATGGGAAGCTCGACCACCAATGCGCCCGAGGATGAGGACGACGAGCTCGCAAAGCTCCCGCGCATCATCTTCGACTATCCGCAGCTAGATCCCGAAAAAGGGATCGAGTATTGCGGTGACGCCGACGACTACCTCTTCGCCATCGAGACCTTTGCGGTCTCCGTGGACGCTAAGGCAACGCAGATCGAGACAGATTATAAGAATGCTGATTACGATGCTCTCGCCTTAAACGTACACTCCTTAAAAAGTACCTCCGGTGCCATCGGCGCGATATCGCTTTCGGAAAAGGCAAAGGAGATGGAGTACGCGGCAAAAGGCGGCGATACGGAAGCTCTGCTACAGGGGATGCCGGTCCTGCTCCGCGAATACAGAAGACTGAAGGGCATCCTGCAGGATGTTTTACAACACAGTGAGAGCGATGAGGAATCACCGCGCAGCTCCCTTGCGGTCGTGGAGGAGGAAAAGAGCCGTATGCTCGCCATGGCCTTAAGCGAGGCGGAGCGCGCGAACCTTGCAAAAACCGCGTTCCTCTCCAACATGAGCCATGAGATCCGTACGCCCATGAACGCTATTATGGGGCTTTACAATATCGCGCTTCGCAGACAGGGATTGGATGAAGACACTAAGGAGATTCTCTCGCAGATCGGTGCAAACGCGGGACATCTGTTACATCTGATCAATGATATTTTGGATATGAGCCAGATCGAATCCGGACATGTGAAGCTGAAACACGAGGTCTTCTCCTTCGGCAACATGCTCGAGGAGATCAACACCCTTGCGGAATCGCAGTGCATCGACAAGGGACTCACCTTCGACTGCACCCTCGCCGGTCATATGGAGGACTATTACATCGGCGACGATATGAAGCTGAAACAGCTTTTGTTCAATATCCTGGAAAATGCCGTAAAGTACACACCGGCCCCGGGCAAGGTCACCTTTACGATAGAGGAACTTTCTAGAACCGATGGAAAGGCACAAGTCCGTTTTGTGATCAGCGACACCGGCTCAGGCATAGATGCGGATTATCTGCCGCGGCTTTTTGATCCCTTTGCCAAGGAGCAGGAGGGCACCAGCAATCGCTTCGGCAGCACAGGTCTCGGCATGGCCATCGCCAAGAACATTGCCGACATGATGGAGGGAAGTATCGAGGTTTCCTCAACAAAGGGACAGGGCTCCGTGTTTACCGTGACCGTGCCCTTAGGCTTTAGTCAAGGCGATACAGCCGACGGCTTCATTTTCGATGTAAAGAGCATGCGGGCCCTGATCGTGGATGATGACGTGACCGCCTGCGAACACGCGAAGATGGTGCTCGGGCGAATCGGCATCGACGCAGATTACGTGTTGACCGGGGAAGAGGCTCTCTCCCTGTTTAAAAACGATACCGGCTTTACATCGCCGTTTAACCTGGTGTTTGTGGATTGGAAGATGCCCGGCATGGATGGGATCGAGCTTACAAGACGTCTGCGCGAACGAACCGGAAACGAGGACGTTACCATCATCCTGACAACCTATAACTGGTACGAGATCATGGAGGAGGCACTCGTTGCCGGCGTGGATGCCTTCCTGGCAAAGCCGCTCTTTGCGAGCAATATCCGTGAGGAACTCGGAAAGATCTTAAGCGAGTGCGGAACGAAGCGACAGCGGACCGGACTTTCCGGCCGCAGGGTTCTGCTCGCCGAGGATATGGACATCAACGCGCAGATCATGAAACAGATCCTGAAGCTGAAGGACATTGACACAGACCTTGCCGAAAACGGGGAGGAAGCGATCAGGCTGTTTGAAGAACACGAAGCCTGCTACTACGATGCGATCCTCATGGATATCCGCATGCCAAAGCTGGACGGACTTGAAGCCACAAAGATCATCCGTGCCATGGACCGTCCGGATGCCGCTACCATCCCCATCATCGCGCTTTCCGCGAATGCATTTGACGAGGATGTTAAGCTCTCCCTTGACGCCGGCATGAACACACACCTGATCAAACCCGTTGAACCCGACGCGCTCTTTTCCGCGCTGTCGAAGCTATTATTATAATACTTAGGAGGAAAACAATGAGTAAGATTCTTTTGATCGATGATGATACCGATATGCTCGCCATGACCGCTCGTTGGCTGGAAAAGGCCGGCCACGAAGTGACAAAGGCCGCCTCCGGCAAAGAGGCACTTTCGATACTCGGTTCTTTTCGCCCTGATCTCATCCTGCTTGACTATGCTATGCCGGAAATGAACGGCAGTGAGGTCCTTGCCAAGATCAGAGACAACGAAGAAATAAAAAATATTCCCGTCCTTTTCAGAACGGGAATGGATGATACCGATATCGGGTCCGGCGCTAACGGCATTGTGCCCAAGGCAGACGGAAAGCCCGGGCTGTTAAAAGCCATCGGTGAGATTCTGTGATCTTGTAAACAGGCGCTCCGCAAAGAAACGGCGGATCACCTCCAAAATGGTGTCCCTGCCGGAGGTCTTTAACAGATAGCCGTCCGGCTTGTATTCGAGCACGCGGAACACATGGTCCCGGTCGTTTTTTCCTGTCAGGAAAATGACCGGGGGACAGGGCATCGTTCCCATGTCCTCGCGCAGTTTTTTTATAAACATACATCCGTCCATCTCCGGCATCTCGTAATCGAGCAGGATCAGATCCGGCGTCACGGTGTTAAGCCCGGTCAATGCCGCATCACCGCTTGAAAACCCGGAGACATGATATTCCGATGAAAGCCAGTGCTCCGTGACGGAGCGAAACCCCGGATCGTCGTCTACCACAAAGATGGTCTTTTTTCTGTGATACTCCGCTTCCAGCATGGAATAGTAATCCATGTCGCGAAGGAACGCGTCTATATCTACCGGGCGCTCGTAGCATTTGGTCACGCGGCGCGCTCCGCTTACCTGCATGGCTTTTTCAAGCTCATCCGCGTCACCCGCAAGCAGAAAGATCTTTGCGTCGTCCTGGCAGATCTCAGCAAGCAGATTCATGGTGAGGGACGTGTGGGAATCCTCGTCCGTGAGCGGATAGTAAAGCACAATGTTCGCATCGTTTCTATAGGCGATGATCTTGTCCGGTTCATCCGGAATGGATATACATGAAAAGCCCGCAGTCTTCAAATTCTTTTCAAATCCCTTTTTGACAACACCTTCCCCGTTTTGAACATAGAGGATCGTGCGGCTCAGATCCGGCGCGTCCTCGTCATCTGATTCGAGGTTCTCCGCAGCGGAGAGCAGCTTGTATTCATCCTCATCGAGGATCGGCGCAAGATGGACTTGAAACTCCCTGTATGCCTTGATAAAACTATAGGTATTCTTTTTTACGAAAGTATGCTCATCGCTTCTTGCAGCTTCCTCGAGTGCTGCCGCCTGTTCTCCGAGCTTCTTCGCTCCGATGATCCGCGCCATGCTCTTTAACGAGTGGATCCGAAGCGCATACATGGTCCATTCTTCCTGCTCCAAAAAGCTTAAGAGTTCCTCCGAACGTTCGTCGATGGAGGCATGGAAAATGTACAGCGCGTCCATATAGTCCTCCGAGGATCCGCAGGCAAGCAGTCCCGCCACAAGATCGATATTCGGAACGATCTTCAGCCACAACGGGAGCTTCTCGGCTTCCGCCCTCGCGTTTTCCCGGTTTGCCTCATCATCCAAGTCTGCCTCAAGGGCCTTGGTGAACACGGCATCGGATATCTCATCCGCAACGACGGTTTCCTCCTGCGGTGCGGAAAGATAAGTCATCAGAACCTGAGCAAGCTCCTTCGGGTCGATGGGCTTGATCAGTACGTCCGCAAAACCCGCCGCCTTGTAAAGATTGATATTTTTTCTGCCCTCCTCGGTGGTGTGGCAGATTACCGGGATCTCTTTTCCGCGACGTGCAAACAACTCCTTGAGCCGTACCAGTGTATCCACGCCGTCAAGCTCCGGCATGCGGTGATCGAGAAGGATCAGGTCGTAGTCCTTTTCCTCGCACAGCTTCAGGCACTCCTCGCCGCTCTCCACCTGATCGGACAGAATGCCGTGAGAGCTCAAAAAGGACGCCAGCACGGTCCGGTTTAAGGGCATATCATCTGCAATTAAAACACGTGTGGTGGTATTGATCATAATTTGCGTTTCCTCCGACTTCCCTGATCGATCAGTTTCTGCTTCTCTTTCCGTGTCAGCTGTTTAATGGCATACTCCCGCTTCATGGCTTCCTCCTTGGTGGCAAAAGCCTCGTAGTAGGCAAGCTCCACCGGCAGGCGGGTTTTCGTATACTTGGCACCCTCGCCCTTGTTGTGGGCCGCAAGTCGTTTGTCTAAGTCGTTCGTCCAGCCGGTGTAGAGGGTGTCGTCCGCGCAGCGGAGTATGTAGGTGTAGTTTTCTTTCATACGTTGTAATTCTAAATAGGGATGGTTCCGAAGGAACCATCCCTATGAATGATTATTAGATTGTTACTTTTACCTTCTCAAGCTTCCAGATCTCCTGTGCGTACTGCTCAATGGTACGGTCGGAGGAGAACTTGCCGGAGCATGCGGTGTTGAGCATTGCCATCTGCGCCCAGGCTGCCTGATCCTTGTATGCCTTGTTCACACGCTTCTGTGCCTCTGCGTAGGAATCAAAATCCTTCAGTGTGAAGTATACGTCGTTTCTCACGAGAGAATCGTACAGGTCGCGGAACATTTCCTTGTCACCGTTTGAGTAGGTGCCGTCTACCAGCTGGTCGAGCACGCGCTTCACTGCCGGGTTGGAGTTATAAACATCCATGGGCAGGTATCCGCCCTCGCGCTCGTAGCGCATAACCTCTTCAGCGGAAAGACCGAAGATGAACGCGTTGTCGTTGCCGACCTCCTCCACGATCTCCACGTTTGCACCGTCCATGGTGCCGAGGGTCGGTGCGCCGTTTAACATGAACTTCATGTTACCGGTACCGGATGCCTCGCGGGATGCGGTCGAGATCTGCTCGGATACATCCGCTGCGGCGAAGATGATCTCCGCGTTGGACACGCGGTAATTCTCGATAAATACAACCTTGATCTTGCCCTTGATGGACTTGTCGTTGTTGATCACATCCGCCACGGAGTTGATGAGTTTGATGGTGAGCTTGGCATTCTGATAGCCGGCAGCCGCCTTGGCCCCGAAAATAAAGGTC
>CACZPL010000021.1 GCA_902783015.1 uncultured Lachnospiraceae bacterium | reverse complement strand
CTGACCGATCCCGAGACGGGGGATATCGTGGTTCCCAGCCTGCTCCATTACGACGGGAAGGCGTACCATGATTTCCTCGAGCTTCAGAAGAAGCTGAACAGCGGAGCTTTGGAATCAAACTTAAAGCAGCTGAATTTCAAGAACAAAAAGATCGAAAAGCTCAAGGAGCGCGTAAATCAGATCGTGACAAACCTGAAGAATGCGGAACGGAAGGCAAAGGCCTTCTATAAGCTGCAGGGACTGCCGGAGGATACAAAGTTCTTCCTGGACACCGAGGAGGATTACAAGAAGTATAAGAGTATCGGTGACTTTGCGGTCGACCCGGGTAATACGTATCTCTCGATCGATAATGAGCACTACCTGTTCGGTAATGAGGAGTTCGTAAAGAAGACGAACCTTGCAGACAGGGAGAAGGCGCTTCATGAGGAGGTCAAGAAGCGAGAGGATCCGAAGCGTTGGGATCATAAGGAGTACGCTTCGGGAGTACAGGAGGATGCTCTCTTAAAGAAATTTATGCAAAACCCGCTGCGCGGAGATATTTCTTCACAAGATTGAAACACAGAATGAAGGATGGACAAGGGACCTTTTTACCGGATCGGGCAAATCGGTCCCTTGATCTGTCTGCGGGAAACGAAACCGTTCGGGAGAGCCGGCTTTGAAGATAGTTTTTTATTTAAAGTGAAATAAATATGGTATTTGCGGCGTGATTATACTATAATTGAAAGATCAAGTGATACGGAAACGGAGATTCATATGGAAAAGAAGAATACAACAGACATAGAAGATCCCTTAAAGTTTTACGAGGCCATCGTGAATTTTGAGAAGAGTGAGGAGGCCCAGGACTACTACTACAAGGTCATGGACACCGAAACGGGAAAGGTGAAGCCGGACGGACACAACGAGACGATCCGGGATCTGATCCTGAAAACCTATGTGATCCTCTTCTGCGAGGATGCACCGGCCGGCAAGCTCGCCGACACGGACGATGTGGCGGATACGGCGGACAGACTGTACCTCGGCTCCATCGGCTTCGGTCCGGACAGATGGTACCGCATGAAGTATCATTTTCCGGTGATCGACGACGATAATTACGACAGGTTTGCGGCACTGGTGCTTGCGGACATGAAGGCAGGCCCTCTTCACGATGCCGCATTAAACGACGGAGACACCCTGGTTGTGGGAGAGGCAAATCCGCTACAGATGACAATGGAAGAAAGAAAGAACCTGAAGGCAGTATCGGTTTCGATTCCGGGAGGACATGAAGAATGACGATTTTCATTGTAAACGACAATTCAGATGAGCTTTATCTCTTGTCGGATCTTGTCTATGATATCGCAAGCGATGATGAGATCATCGAGTTTGACAACCCGCTCTCCGCGCTGGCTGCAGCCAGGGAACAGCAGGTGGATGTCGCGTTTGTGAACACCAAGCTGCCGGAGCTGGACGGCATCTCGCTGGGACAGTATTTAAAGGACTTAAACCCGAACATCAATATCATTTTTACGGACGAAACCGGAGACAAGGCTCTCGATGCCATCAGGATGCATGCCAGCGGCTATATGCTCAAACCCTCCAACAACAAGGACTTAAAATACGAGCTGGAGGAGCTTCGCTTCCCCGAGTTTGGTAAGATGAAGAAGCGCGTGTTCGCGCAGACCTTCGGCAACTTTGAGATCTTTGTGGACGGCGAGCCCATCGCTTTCAAGTACAACAAGACCAAGGAGATCGTGGCCCTGCTCATCAACAACAGAGGAGCCCAGACCACCAACGGCGAGATCATCGCCAGTCTGTGGGAGGATGACGGTGATCCCTACAGAAAGACTTCGTACTTAAACAACCTGCGCCAGGATCTGCAGAACACCTTTAAGCGCCTGAAGATCGATGACATCATCGTAAAGCAGCGCGGCAGCCTGTCCATCGCGCCGGACAAGATCGAGTGCGATCTCTATGATTACCTTGAAAACAAAAACAAGTCGAGGTACCGCTTTACCGGTACCTATATGAATCAATACAGCTGGTCGGAGTATTACCTCTCCGATCTCGACGATTTGAGATATGAGTTGGAAGAAGAGCTTTGATTATGAGCGAAACGGAAAAAGCGGCAAAGCTGTGTGATCGCAGCTTTCCGGTAACAGAGGAATATGTGAAGCTGACCGGCCGTACAAGGATGAAGGACGGGATCCGCTGGATCATCTTTTCCGCGGGCAAGGCGGAGTTTCGGATGACCGGGACGAGGGCGGCGGTTACGGTCTGCGGAGACGCGGCCGCGACCGGAGATGATCCGCTGACCAGGACGCGTATCGCCGTGTATGTAAACGGAAAGCGTACCCTGGATCATATGATCGAAAAGGCGGAGGAGACGCTGGAGGTCTTTGCGGCGGAGGAGGCGACGGATGTCACGATCGGCATCATAAAGCTCTCCGAGGCCACCAATTCGGTCTTCGGGATCAAGTGTATCGATGTCACGAGCATCGGCGAGATCGAGCCGCTTCCGGAAAAGGAGCTGAAGCTCGAGTTTATCGGTGATTCCATCACCTGCGGCTACGGGATCGATGATGAGGATGAGAACTATCATTTTCAGACCGCAACGGAGGATGCGACAAGAGCCTACGCGTACAAGACTGCGATGGCGCTGGATGCGGATTACAGCCTTGTCTCCTACAGCGGACACGGTATCATTTCCGGCTACACGGAAAACGGGCAGCGCCTGGAAACGCACAAGGTTCCCGATGTCTACGAAAAGCTCGGCAAAACGTACGGCAGCGCAAACGGGTATATCGACTTAAACGAGCCCTGGGATTTCTCGAACTATGTACCGGATTACATCATCATCAACCTGGGGACGAACGACAGCAGCTATACGGAAGAGATTCCGGAGCGCATGGAGGAGTTTACCGCGGCCTATATTGAGTTTTTGAAGATGGTGCGGCGGAACAATCCGGCTTCACATCTCGTATGTGCCCTCGGTGTGATGGACGGCAGACTGTGCCCCTGTGTTGAGGATGCGGCAAAGCGGTACACCGCGGAAACGGGGGACGGGAACCTCTCGACCCTGCGCTTTACACCCCACGACGGGAAGGCGGGGTATGTGGCGGACTTTCACCCGACGGAAAAGACAAATGAGATCGCCGCAGGCGTGCTGATCGCACACCTGCGCGGATTGATAGAGGAATAAAGGAGAAACACAATATGAAAACAAGAAGATTGAGTCTTTCAAAGAAACTGTTCATCATCGTGATCGCGCTCCTGTTGGTGATCGATACTGCCATGGGACTGGTCTTTTATTCCAGATCCAAGAGTCTGCTTGAAAAGCAGATCAAGGATAATGCGCAGAATATCGCAAGATGTGTGGCCGCAACGGTGGATACGGAGGCCTTGGAGGCTGTGCAGGGCGAGGAGGATATCGACTCTGAACCCTACAACACGGTACTTGAGCAGCTGACAGTGTTCTACGACAACGCGGGCGTGGAATATGTCTATACTATTAGACAAAGCGAGGACGGACCGCTCTATGTGGTGGATTCCGATCCCGAGGAACCGGGCCTTCCGGGAGATGAATTTGACGGCGATGATGACACGGAGACGGCCTTTAAAGGATCAGAGGTGGTAAACGATGAGCCTTACACCGACGAGTGGGGCACCCACATCACGGCCTATTCGCCGATCCGCGCGGACGGCAAGGTGGTGGCGCTCGCCTGTGTGGACTTAAGCTATGATTGGGTAAAGCAGCAGACAGGGAAGCTTGCGATCCTGATCCTCGTGATCTGCATTGCGGCACTGGTGCTCGCCGCAGCCGTGAGCTTTGCGATTTCCTGCTCCGTGGGCAAGAAGTTTAACGTATTAAACAACAAGATCTCCGACCTGGTGGCAGGCGGCGGAGACCTGACACATGCCATCGAGATCCGCTCGGGAGACGAGTTCGAGGTGATCGCCGAGAACATCAACGCACTGATCGCCTACATCCGTGAGATCATGATGAATATCTCTGAGTACGCGGGCTCCTTAAAGGGTGATACGGAACGCATTGCGGGCAATATGAAAACCACCATGGGGGATGCACAAAACGTGTCGGCCACCATGGAACAGATCTCCGAATCCATGGGGCGGACCACCGCTTCCATCGAGGAGTCCAACCGCCTGATGGGCGACATCATGGACGAGTTCAAGGAGATCGTGGACATGTTAAAGAGCGGAACCGACTACGCCGGCAGCGTGAAGAACGAGGCGGAGGATATCGGAACGCAGGCCGTGTCCGAGAAGACCTCTGCGGAGACTGCGGTAGACCGCATGCGCGACCAGGTCGCAAAATGTATCGAGCGCTCCAAGCAGGTGGAAAAGATCGATGTCTTAACCCAGGACATTTTGAATATCACGGATCAGACAAGCCTGCTCGCTTTAAATGCTTCCATTGAGGCAGCGCGGGCCGGTGAGCAGGGCAAGGG
>CACZPL010000020.1 GCA_902783015.1 uncultured Lachnospiraceae bacterium | reverse complement strand
TCTCTGCACATGCTCACGCACCACACCGCCGCTGTTTCTCACAAAGTCGGAAAGTGATGTGCCTCCGGATGCAGCTATGGGAGTAAGCGCACAGATTACAATCACCGCGCATACGGCGACCAAAACATCCAGACCGAACATAAGGATCCATTTAATTGTCTTGTTATCATGATTAAGCTTCATTTTTCCATATCCGTATCCTTATCATATTATTCTCCGTGTATCATATACTAACGGAGGGATTTTTTCCACATCAAAATAAAAAAACAGCAAAAAGAAGAACATTTGTTTGCAATTCAAAAAGCAATGTGTTATACTGTAAAAAACAAAACACATATTCGCTTATAAAGGAGGTTGCCTATGCCATCACAGAGTAATTTGACAGCAAAGCAAACGGAAATCCTTGAATACATGAAAAAATGTATCATAGAAAAAGGATATCCGCCGGCTGTTCGCGAAATCTGCGCAGCCGTCAACCTGAAGTCCACCTCCTCGGTGCATGCACATCTTTCCACGCTCGAGGAAAAAGGTTATATCCGCAAGGACCCCACCAAGCCGAGAGCGATCGAGATTCTGGATGACGACTTCAATCTGACCCGCCGTGAGCTGGTCAACGTTCCCATCATCGGCCATGTGGCCGCGGGAGAACCGCTCTATGCAGAGCAAAACATTGAGGGATACTTCCCCATCCCGCCGGAATATCTCCGCGCAAAGGGGAGGAACACATTTATGCTGAAGGTACGCGGTGAGAGTATGATCAATGCCGGGATCTTCGACGGTGACCTGGTCATGGTCGAGGAGACAAACACCGCCAAAAACTCGGATATCGTTGTCGCTTTGATCGAGGACGGTGCCACTGTCAAAACCTATTACAAGGAAAACGGCTACTATCGCCTCCAGCCGGAAAATGACAGCATGGATCCCATCATCGTTCACGGCAATCTGAATATCTTGGGTAAAGTCGTGGGACTCTTCCGCGTCATCTGACCTTCTTCTTTCCAAAACCAAAGAACAGGGACACTCGTGCGGTGTCCCTGTTCTTTTTATCGAATAATGATATCACAGTAAATGGCTGTCTTATCCGACTTACTCGTAATATAACGGTAACGCACGCAGGTTTCCTCCACAAAACGTATGTAGAGTGCCGAATACTCATAGGAAACCCATGTTAAAAAACGTTCGAACAGCTTCGTGGCCTCCTCAACGGAAAAGACGGAAAGCTGCATATCCACGGAGTATTTTTCGTAGTGTACCGTCAGTGCATACTGTGAAAGTTCAGCCGCATTTCTCAAGAAATTATCCAGACGTTCCTTGGTTTCCGGCGAATCCGTCAATGTTACCTTTGCCATATATTCATCAATCACTCTGTACATCTTATATGGCTCCTCCTAATAAACCTGCTTATCCGGGATACTGTCATGGATCTGACGGAATTCATCAAAATGCTTGATAAAAAGGCGGACCACTACAGGATCGAAGCTTTTACCCGACTGACGGATGATCTCGTCGTAGGCGTCCTCCAAGGGCCACCCCTTTTTATAGGAACGCGTGGTGGTAAGCGCATCGAATACATCACACAGGGAAATGAGCCGGCTGATATAGGCGATCTCCTCTCCCTTCATACCGAGATATCCCGTTCCGTCCCATTTTTCGTGGTGTTCCTTCGCCAGCACACAGGCAATATGCATGAGCTCACCGGGACACTTTTCAAGCAGCGCCTCGCCGTAGAGCACATGGCTCTTCATGATCTGATATTCCTCATCTGTTAGCTTCGTTGTCTTTTCGAGGATTTCCTCACTGATCATCAGCTTACCGATATCGTGCGCCATGGCAGCAGTGGAAAGCATCTCCACATATTCTTCGTCAAAGCCCGAAGCGCGTCCCAAAACGCGCATATATTCAGCCACACGCTTGATATGCTCACCGGTATATTTTGACTTACTCTCGGAGATCTCCGAAAGTGAGTACACCAGACCCTTCTGGTTGTTGTTCATGGTGATGGAAGTATTGATCGCGGAATTCAAGATCATGGAGTTTCTGCGGACGATAAAATAGGACACAACAGAAAGCGAAACAACGATGAGCATCTGCGGGATCTGATAAGATATCAGGGCCTGCGTCAGATCATTCGTGGGATAACCGGTAAATAAATCCCTGAAATGAAAGGCGATCAGGTTGGACGAAAAAATACCGACCGTCATCATCAGCGCCGCAAAGAGCACAAGCGTCGGATTATAATAGAGTGATGCCACGATGATCGGGAACAGCACGATGGCGTACACATGCACGGAAAGCAAGGTGAGCATGAGTGTCGCGATCAGGCTGACGCAGATGATCACCACATACTTTGTGTATGCGGCCTCATCCTTTTTCATGACATTGATCACAACCGATGGGATCAGAGCCAGCAGAACTGCCGACGAAAAAAAGATGATACACAGCGTTGAATCGACCTTCGATGCATATAGACAGAACACCATACCGATCAGCAACACAAGCACAATGATGCGCATGCACTTCGCTGCGATCAGGTTGATCTTTCTGTAGTTGTCCCGCGTCATTTTTTCCTGCTGCATACCATACTCTCTTCAATAAAAATCAAAGATCTGCGGGATTCACAAAGGTACCGTCCCGCCAAATATTTTCGAGTCCGTAGAAGGCACGTGCCTCCTCCGAAAAAATATGTACTATTATAGCATAATAATCAAGCAAAATCCATCCCGTATTTGCATGACCTTCACGGTGCTTGATCGTGACACCGGCTTTGTAAAGTCGCTCTTCTATCTCATCGCACATGGCATCGAGCTGATTCGGATTGGAACCGTCGCAGATCACGAAATAATCCCCGAGGGTTGTGATATTCTGAATGTCGATCACCTTCACGTCATGCGCCTTTTTTTCAAGCAGCGCATCCACAATGAGCTTTACTGTATCTTTTGATTCCATGAAGCACCTCCTATTCCAACGCTTTATAATAGTCGTAGGTCATCTGTGTTGCATAGTCCATCTCTTCCTTCGAGGTCTGAAGGTAAGCGATGGTATTGCGCAAAATGTGCAGCACACAGGCATCCAAGTCCGTAAAGGCCTCCTTACGTATCTCGTCGAGCTCTTTGATGGGCTTTCTGTTCGGCTCGATATAATCCGCCACAAAGATGATCTTTTCAAGCAGCGTCATGGCAGGCTTACCTGTGGTATGGCTTGCAATCGCATCCAAAATTTCCTCATCGTGCACATCGTATTTGTATCTTGCGTAGTGCGCTCCGAGCTTCGCGTGGAGCATCTCGGGATTTTTTTCCTCATACTTGGTAACAAAGATCCCGTTTTTTCTTGCCTTTTCAAGCTTTTCCTTTGTGGGGATCCCCTTGGCACAATCATGCAACAGCCCGGCGATCCGAGCCTTTTCCACATCCGCGCCGTGAACCATGGCCATGCAGGCCGCAGTGTATTCCACGCCGAGAGAATGCTCAAAGCGTTTCTCGGAAACCTTTGTTTTTAATCTTTGCAGCATCTTGTCTCTGTTCATAAAGCCCTACCTGTATAATCCGTGTTCATCTATATAGTCGCGCACCGAAGTCGTCAGCATGCCGGCGGTGTCCTTTCCTTCCAGGATCCTCGTTCGGATCTCGGTGGAGGATACCGGAAATTCCGGGGTGTCAAGAAAAAGGATCTCACCGTGTCCGGCCTTACTTATGATTTCTTCCGCTCGCTTTTGCATTGCATTAAGATCACTGTCCCTTCTTGCACAGAGAATCGTTGCATGGGACAGGATATCCGAAAAGCGAACCCAATTGTCAAACCAGGCGAGGGAATCCGCACCGATGATGAAATAAATCTTCAAACCCGGATTTACCGCGTGAATCTCCTCGAGTGTATCGATGGTATAGGTGATACCACCGCGTGCCAGCTCTATCTCGGAAATCTCAACATGCTCGATATGCGATGTGGCAAGCCGAAGCATTGCCACACGGTCCTCCCCTGACGCAATCGACGTACCGTCCTTGTAATAGGTCATGGCATTCGGCATAAACACAAGACTCTCGATATCCGGATACTGTTTTCTTGCGCAATCTGCGATCTCTACATGACCGCAATGCACCGGATTGAAGGTTCCGCCGAGGATCGCGATACAATTGGAATCCATAAAAAAATCTTCGACCATATTATTTCGGAAGCTCGATCTTCGGATGCTTCTTGGAACGACGGTACAACACGATCTTCTTTCCGATCACCTGCACCACGTCGCTCTTGGTGCGTTCCGCGATAACCGACGCCATCTCACGCGGATCGTCCGCGCAGTTTTTTAACACCCCGAGCTTCACAAGCTCGCGCTTTTCCAAGGCCTCGTCCACCGAGGTGATGATCTCCGGTGTCAGCGACGCTTTTCCGATATTGATGATGGCATCTTCATTCATTGCAAGGCCTTTTAAATAGGCGCGTTGTTTGCTTGTCATAATCCTTACCTGCTATTTATAATAATCAAATTCATGTCCGTAAAGGCGTACGGTATCTCCGTCCTGAATACCGAGAGCCTCCAGCTGATCCAAGATCCCGTTATCCTTCAGGAAATTCTGGAAGAACAAAAAGCCCTTCTCCGCCTCTAAGTTCGTATAGCCGAGCATACGCTCGATGCGCGGCCCCTCCACACGGAAGCAGTTTCCTTCCTCATCCTGCCAAACCTCAAACGGAAGCTCGGGATCATCCATGAATTCGATGTCCATCTCGGGCTCAAATTCCACGATCTTATCAGGCGCCTGCTTTACCAGGTCGTTCACATACCAGAGAAGCTCCTTGACACCCTGTCCGGAAACCGCCGAGATCGGGAATACTTTTATCCCTTCCGGCTCGTATTTTTCTTTGATCAGATCGATCACGGTCTCGAAATCCGTATCCGACAAAGCGTCGCATTTATTTGCCGCGATCACCTGAGGTCTGTCGGACAGATCCACAGCGTAGTTTTTCAGCTCCGCATTGATCGCTTCGATATCGTTGATGGGGTCACGCCCCTCTGTGGAAGCCGCATCCACCATATGGATCAAAACCTTGGTCCGCTCGATGTGGCGCAGAAATTCTATTCCGAGACCTACGCCCTCGCTCGCACCCTCGATGATCCCGGGGATATCCGCGATCACAAAGCCCTCGCCGCCGTCAAGATCCACCACACCGAGGTTCGGTACCAGAGTCGTGAAATGATAATTTGCGATCTTCGGCTTTGCATTTGTTGTACGTGAAAGGAAGGTTGATTTTCCTACATTCGGGAAGCCTACAAGGCCCACGTCCGCGATACATTTAAGCTCCAGGATCACATACAGCTCCCGTCCGGGTTTTCCGGGCTGCGCATACTTCGGTGCCTGCATCACAGCTGTCACATACTGACGGTTTCCCTTACCGCCGCGACCGCCCTTTAAGAGGACAACGGGCTCGGTCTTATTGGACATATCCAAAATGACCTTACCGGTTTCGGCATCCTTCACCACGGTTCCGGGAGGAACCTTTAAGGTGATATCCTTGCCGTCCGCACCATGGCAGTTTCTCTTTCCGCCTTCCTCGCCGTTTCCGGCCACATACTTTCGCACATGGCGAAAATCGGTCAATGTGTTTAAGCCCCGGTCCACCACGAAGATCACGTCTCCGCCCCGGCCGCCGTCACCGCCGTCGGGACCGCCGTCGGGCACGTAAAGCTCGCGCCGGAAGGACACGTGCCCGTTTCCGCCGCTGCCGGATTTTATAAAGATTTTTGCGTGATCTGCAAATGACATAACTTGACTCCTGAAATAATTCTGTCAGAAAAAATAGGCTGCCATAAAAATGACAGCCTACATGTTAGATGATTACTCAGCCTTCGGAAGTACAGAAACCTGCTTCTTGTCTCTGCCCTTTCTCTCAAAGCGTACCACACCGTCCACAAGTGCAAACAGAGTGTCATCACCGCCGATGCCCACATTTACACCCGGATGGATCTTGGTTCCGCGCTGTCTGTATAAAATATTGCCGGCCTTAACAAACTGACCGTCTGCTCTCTTTGCGCCAAGACGCTTGGATTCGGAATCTCTGCCGTTCTTGGTAGAACCGACTCCCTTCTTATGCGCGAAGAACTGTAAGTCCATTCTTAACATTGCCTTACACCTCCTTATCAGTGTAATGAATACTTAAATACTTTTTTCCGTACTCCTCCTGAATGCTTGTAAGCCCAAGCTCCAAAGCGTCCATCAGGAGCTGTTCACGATCTCCCATGGAATCCGTGAAATGAAAGTTCAGTTCTCCCGAATCGCCCTGTTCGCAGGAAAAGCCTGCATCAGTCAGGTTTTCCGCAGCGTTCACGGTGTTGATGGACAGTGCCGAAACGGCCGCACACACAACATCCTTTCCCGCTTCTTCAAACCCGGCATGGCCCTTCAGCGAAAAGCCGAACAGCCTACCCTCGGGATTTCTGTAAAATACTGCCTGTATCATAACTTAAGCTGTGATCTTTTCGATCTTCACTTCTGTATACGGCTGTCTGTGACCCTGCTTCTTGTGATAACCGGTCTTCGGCTTGTACTTGTAAACAATGACCTTCTTAGCCTTGCCATCGCCGACAACCTTTGCGGAAACAGATGCACTCTTTGCTGCGTCGCCGACAACCATGTCTTTGTCTGTGTTTACGGCTACAACATCGAAGTTTACCTTGGATCCGACCTCTAAGTCGAGCTTCTCAACACGGATCACATCGCCTTCTTCGACCTTGTACTGCTTTCCGCCTGCTTTAATAATCGCGTACATGAAAGCTTA
>CACZPL010000019.1 GCA_902783015.1 uncultured Lachnospiraceae bacterium | reverse complement strand
GCGGCACGCCGTACGATATCGTTGCGACCATAACGGATGCCGTTAAAAAAGACGAGACGATCAGCATTCGGGACCGCATCTATACGCCGGAGGAAAACGAGCTTACGTTTAAGGGCGAAAGCTACGGAAAGCTCTACGCCCTGGTGGACGGGACCGAGCACTATCACTACATGGAGGAGCTTCAAAAGCAGCGCGACATAGCGGATCACGCGAACGAGGCAAAGAGCCTTTTTCTGGCAAGCATGAGCCACGAGATCCGCACACCCATCAATGCCGTACTGGGTATGGACGAGATGATCCTGCGCGAGTCGAACGAGCAGAACATCCGCGGATACGCGGCAGATATCATGTCGGCAGGCAGGACGCTTCTCTCGCTGATCAACGATATTTTGGACCTTTCCAAGGTGGAAGAGGGGAAGATGGAGATCATTCCCGTACAATATGATCTCTCTTCCATGATCAATGACCTGGTCAATGTGATCCGGGACAGGGCAGCAAAAAAGAATCTGCAATTCACCGTAAAGGCAGACAGCCATGCGCCGAATTTCCTGATCGGTGACGAGATCCGCATCAGGCAATGCGCAATGAATCTTTTGACCAACGCCGTAAAGTATACGGAAACCGGCGAGGTGACACTTTCCGTTTCCGCGGAAAAGACAGAAGATACCCATGTCAGCCTGAGCTTTACCGTCGAAGACACCGGGATCGGCATGAAGGAAGAGGATATGGAAGCCCTCTTTTCGCCGTACAAGCGCATAGAAGAAAAGCGAAACCGATCCATAGAGGGAACGGGTCTCGGCATGAGCATCACGCGGCAGCTCTTATCCCTTATGGGGAGCGAGCTTCAGGTAAAGAGCGAGTACGGAAAGGGCTCGGTGTTCTCCTTTGCCGTAGAGCAGGAGGTTGCAAAGTGGGATGAGGTCGGAGATATATCGACAAGATTAAACGATACATCGGCCTGCGCATATGAATATCATGAGCTCTTCCACGCACCGGACGCGAGGATCCTGGTGGTGGATGACACGGAGATGAACCTCGCGGTTATAAAGAGCCTGTTGAAAAAGACACGCATCATGATCGATACGGCCATGTCTGGAAAGGATGCCGTTTCTCTGTCGGAAAAGACGCCGTACGACCTTCTTTTTGTAGACCATATGATGCCGGATATGGACGGAATCGAGACACTGAAGGCAATCCGAAGCTCCGGCCTGAGCAAGGATACTCCCGCCGTAGCCCTTACGGCAAATGCTGTTTCGGGTGCCAGGGATATGTACCTGGAAGCAGGATTTACGGACTATCTATCCAAGCCCGTTGACGGCGAAAAGCTTGAAAAACTGCTGCTTGCCATGCTGCCTGCGGAAAAGCTTGAAAAAGCGGAGGACTCCGGCGATGTCGGAGATGCGGATGAGGCCGGCGCTTTCCTGGCAAGCTTAAAGAACGTTGCCGCGATCAATGCGCAGGAGGGTCTTAAAAACTGCGGGTCCGAAGATGGCTATCAGTCCGTTCTGTCCGTATTCCATCAGACCGCCGGCGCAAAGGCAGATGAGATAGAAAGCTTTTGGAAAAACGGGGACATGGAAAACTATACCATCAAGGTCCATGCCTTAAAGAGCTCTGCCCGCATCATAGGCGCGGCGAAGCTCTTTGAACTGGCGCAGGAACTCGAGGCTGCAGGTAAGCGGAACGATACGGCCTTTACGGACGGCAATACGGAGGAGCTGCTTCGCATGTATCGCGCGCTGGATGATGAACTGGTCTGCCTTGACCGGAGCGGAGAGGATCTGCCGGAAATATCCGGGAATGAAATGCGGGAAGCATACCAGACCATGGTCGAGATTGCGGGAAGCATGGATTACGAGCTGATGGACGACATCCTGAAAAATCTGCGCGGCTACAAGCTTTCCGCGGCTGACGGAAAAAGGGTGGCTGAAATAGAGAACCTGTTGACAACGCTTGATTGGGATGGGATCATCCGGGAGGCGAAGGAAGCGTTATGAAGAATAAAGTAATGACAAAGACATCATTTGTCGCTCATACCATCAGGATGGGCCTGGCCATGGTCCTTCCCGTCCTGTTCATAGGAAGCATGACGGTACTGTTAAACGGGTTCCCCGTACAGGCCTATCAGGATTTTCTTGATTCCTTTTTGAACGGGGCCTTAAGAAATATACTCCGGATCGTTCAGGTATCCACGGTGGGTCTGCTTGCGCTGTACATGACGATCGCCCTGAATGTAAGCTATATGAACCGGAGCGGGGAGAATGATCGGCCGGTATCGAGATTCGGCAGTATGTTGGGCTGCCTGGCCGGCTTCTTTATACTGGTCGGTTTCTTTGCGGGTGAGCCGGATTTTTCGCTGCTCAGCGGACAGGGCGTGTTCAGCGCGCTCCTTTCCGGTATCATAGGCTCTGTCCTCTACCGGAAATTTGATGCGCTTTTCAAGACGAAAAAGAACACCTTTGTGGACGGAGCAGATTCGGCCTTTAACGCGGCGCTTCTTGCGATCAAGCCCTTCCTTGCGGTGGTCTTGTGCTTTGCCGTGATAAACTACCTGATCACGGTATGCTTTGACGTTGTGAGCGTGCAGCATTTGTTCATGAAAGCGATGGAGGCGATCTTCTTAAGGATGCACCGCTCTTATCTAAGCGGTTTGCTGTTCATCGTTTTGATCAGTGTCATGTGGCTGTTCGGCATTCACGGAAACAATGTCTTAAACCAGGTGGCGGAGGATCTGTTCACCGAGATCATACCCGGGCAGATCGTGTCCAAGAGCTTTATCGACACCTTTGTCATCATGGGGGGAACCGGGTGTCTGATCGGACTTTTGATCGCCATGTTCATCTTCGGCAAAAAAAGCTCTACGAAAAAGCTTTCACGCATGGCCCTTATTCCGTGTACTTTTAATATTTCGGAGCTTTTGGTATTCGGTTTTCCGGTCATATACAACCCGCTTATGATCATACCGTTCATCCTTTCTCCGGTGCTGTGCTTTACAAGCGCGTACCTGTTTACCGCGCTCGGGATCATGCCGGAGGTCACGACGTCCGTTGTATGGACGACACCGCCGCTTATCAGCGGGTATCTCGCCACGGGCTCTGCCTGCGGTGTGATTGTACAGATCGTGAACATCCTGATCTCCATGGCGTGCTATGCACCCTTTATGATCATGCACGAAAAGAAGTCGCTGAATGAGTATTCGGCCTCGATGGATGAACTGGTCGGAATCCTGAAACACTGCGAGGAGACCACGGAGGAGGTCACGCTGACGGAGTGCGAGGGCAATCCCGGACGGCTTGCGAAGCTGCTGGTATCGGAGCTTCAGGACTCGCTTTATTCCTCGGATGTCACGGCTGTGAAGGAAAAGGCGGAAAGCCCGCTGATCATGAAATACCAGCCGCAGTATGATAACAAGGGAAGATGTATCGGCGCGGAAGCGTTGCTTCGGTGGAATCACGTACGGTACGGAACCGTTTACCCGCCGCTTGTCATCCGCCTTGCAAAAGAGAGCGGGGACCTATATAATTTAGAGACATATATCGTGGAAAAATCCGTTCGCGATTCGGAGAGCTTCCGAAAGACATACGGGGATAAATTCAAGCTCAGCGTAAATGTGACGGTGTCAACGCTCTATGACAAACGCTTTGTTTCGTTTTTACAGGAGCTTGCGCAGCGATACATGCTGAGAACGGGTAACATATGCATAGAGATCACGGAGGAAACGGAGCTTGCCACAACAGAGGAGACCGGGAAGCTGATCAAGCGTTTGAAGGCCTTCGGATACACCTTTGCCCTGGACGATTTTTCCATGGGTCATACTTCACTTCAATATTTGCAGCACAATCCGTTTGACCTTGTGAAGCTGGACGGAAATCTTGTAAGATCGATGCTTGATAACGACAGGACAAAGGAGATCATAAGCTCCATCGTGTATCTGTCAAAATCTTTGGATTTTAAAGTACTTGCGGAATTTGTAGAGACCGACGAACAAAAGAACGCCTTAGAGCAGATAGGCTGTCTTTTGTATCAGGGTTACCTGTTCAGCCCTGCGGTGGACAGGGATTCGCTGATCTCGATGAATGCGAGGGATGATCATTAATATGTGACGGAGGATGAAGAGATGGATAGTCAGACTGAAACGGGAAAAGCTCTTGTCGTCAGCTTTACGGACAGCTTTTTGGCAAAAAGCCTGCTCAAGAAACTGACGGAACTGGAAATCCAAGCGGCGTTTTCACATACGGATGTAAAAGAGATCGGGAATTGCCTGGACGGAACGGAGCTCGTCGTCTTGTTTATGAGCGAGGAGCTTGAGACCATACCCGAAACCCTGGTCTACCTGAAGGACCTTGTACAGGATAAGGGAATCGGGCTCATCCTGATCGGGGATGAAGACCAGTATGACGTGATCAAAAAGACCATACCCGAAACCGCTGTCACGGAGTGGTTTAAAAGGCCGCTTGATATAGAAAAGCTTGTAAAAAGGATCAGTGTGTATCTGGACGAAAACAGCGGAGAAAAGCGGAAAAAAACTATATTGATCGTAGATGATGACATCACCTATATGCGGACGGTATATGAATGGCTGAAGGGGAGCTACCATGTCGGAATGGCATCCAGCGGAGTGCAGGCCATAAGCTATCTGGCAAAGAATAAGGCGGATCTGATCCTGCTTGATTACGAGATGCCCATCGCCAACGGACCGCAGGTGCTCTCCATGCTTAAAAACGATTCGGACACCGGTCAGATACCGGTCATGTTTCTGACGGGACACGGGGATAAAGAGAGCGTTATGTCTGTTGTGGGATTAAGCCCCGTAAACTATCTGCTTAAAACGATCGATCAAAAGACCCTGCTCGAGAAGCTGGATACGTATTTTGCCAAAGCGGGAAAATGATCGTAAAGTGAACGTTTTGTGATTATTCTTTTGGTAAAAAAGAAAAAAACACAAAATGCAAGGAGGGTGATGATATCGGAACCTGCTTTGCGTAGTATAAACTTTGATCATTTTCATACGCCATAAAATCACTTCCTCTCTCTTTTTTTGCATCAAAAAATCCGGCACACTGTCCGGATCTTTTGTATGTATTATTCTTTTTTGCATTATCGGATTGTCCGATATAACGTGCTATTCGTCCCGTCTACGACAGATTTCAACTCCAAATCGATTATCTACATCGACATTTGGACAAAGAATTATGCTTTCTCACAAAAAAGATCATTCATCGTAACTTGATTATTAATCAGTCCACTATACATATTGTTCTTTAGACCATATGTCGTTATCATAACCAATTGAATTGATTTTTTACAATTAGTAGTGCATCCCTTAGTACTGTTGGTACTGTGATTAATGCGAGCAATATTTCTGTATCATTTTGGGGGTGTTTTGTGGTACAATCGGTGTATAAATTCGTGAAAATTCGTGAAAACAGCCCCAATAAGTAAGTTGTCAAAATAAAGATTGGAGAGTGACCTTGAAATGAATACTTACAAAAGAGATCTGTTCCTGAAAGAGTTTGCTGAGATGATC
>CACZPL010000018.1 GCA_902783015.1 uncultured Lachnospiraceae bacterium | reverse complement strand
CTGTTCAAGTGGAACATGGGCTGGATGAACGATTTCCTCGAGTACATGAAGATGGATCCGTACTTCCGTTCCTTCAACCATAACAAGTTGACCTTCAGCTTAACCTATACCTATGCGGAAAACTATGTGCTTGTCATCTCCCATGACGAGGTGGTGCACTTAAAGTGCTCCATGGTCAACAAGATGCCGGGCTTTGAATTCGATAAGTTTGCAAACCTGCGTGCGGCCTACGGCTTTATGTTCGGTCACCCGGGCAAGAAGCTTCTGTTCATGGGACAGGAGTTTGCGCAGCTCCGTGAGTGGAGCGAGGCGAGATCCCTTGACTGGTACCTCCTGGATCAGCCGCTGCACAAGCAGATGCAGAACTTCGTAAAGAAACTGAATCACATCTACACCAAGTACGACGCGCTCTATTTCAACGACAATGAGGTGATGGGCTTCGAGTGGATCAAGTGCGATGACGCGGAATCCGGCATTGTTGCCTTCATCCGCCGCGGCAAGACCGCCAAGGATCAGCTGCTGTTCATCTGCAACTTTGTTCCGGTGGAGCGTACCACACACATGGTGGGCGCACCGTGCCTGACCAAATACGAGGAGATCCTGAATTCCGATGCGGAGGAGTTCGGCGGAAAGGGCCGCGTAAACGGCACCGTGATCGCCACGAATCAGCCCTGCGACCGCGGCAAATATTCACTTTGCCTCACGGTACCGCCGCTTTCGGTTATGATCTTCAGGTATGACTACAAAGACTGATCGATATGGAAAAAGTGAAAAAGGTTTTGAAACGCATCCTGCAGGTGCTTTTGATCCTGATCGCGCTTGCGTTCCTTCTGCTTGTGGCGGGGAATGTCTATGTCAGACTGAGCGTGAAGGGACGGATCCTGACGCTTGATGAGGCGAAGGAGCTTTCGGATGTCGACTGCATCCTGGTGCTCGGCGCTTCCGTGAAGGAGAATCAAAAGCCGAGCCTGATGCTGGAGGATCGCCTGGAAAAGAGTGTTGAGCTCTACGAGGCGGGCGTGTCGCCGAGGCTTCTCATGAGCGGCGACAATATAGATATCTACTACGACGAGGTGACCGTGATGAAGAACTACGCAAAGGATCACGGGGTTCCCTCGAAGGATATATTCTTAGATCATGCAGGGCTCTCGACCTACGAGAGCATGTACCGCGCAAAGCATGTGTTTGGTGCAAAACGTGTGGTGATCGTAACGCAGCGCTACCACATGTACCGCTCGCTATATACCGCGAAAAAGCTGGGGCTGGATGCCTACGGCGTGGTAGCAAAGGAAGTCCGGTACAGGGGTCAGCTGTGGCGCGACGTGCGCGAGTATCTGGCAACGGTCAAGGACTTTGCAAAAACAATCTTCAAACCCGCATCCACCGTTGTGGGGGATCCGATCCCGCTCACCGGAAACGGGGATGTAACCGATTAGGAGGAAATATGGAAAAGAAATCACTCTTTGACGAACTCAAAAACAACGCTTACCCCGGCCGCGGTATCGTGATCGGAAGAAGCGAGGACGGAAGCAAGGCGATCACGGCCTACTTCATCATGGGACGCAGCGAGAACAGCCGTAACCGCATTTTTGTGGAAGAGGGAGCCGGTATCCGCACGGAGGCCTTTGATCCCTCCAAGCTCGAGGATCCGAGCCTGATCATCTACGCACCTGTCCGTGTGCTGGGTATCCACACCGTGGTGACCAACGGCGACCAGACGGATACGATCTACGACGGCCTGCTGCACGGTTTCTCCTTAGAGGAGTCTCTGGTAACCCGCGAGTTCGAGCCGGACGCGCCGAACTACACACCGCGTATCTCGGGTCTCATGACCGTGGCGGACGGCAATTATGAGTATTCCATGTCTATTTTAAAGAGTGCGGACGGCGATCCCTCCGCCTGCAACAGATATACATTCAACTATGAGAAGCCGCTTGCCGGCGAGGGCAGGTTCATTCACACCTACATGGGCGACGGCAACCCGCTCCCGAGTTTTACCGGTGAGCCGGAGCGCGTGGAGATCTCCGGCGACATCGACAGCTTCACAAATGCTGTTTGGGAAGCGTTAAACGAGGACAACAAGGTGTCCCTCTTCGTGCGGTACATCGATATCGCAACCGGAGCGACGGAGACCAGAATCGTAAACAAGAATAAGTAAAGAGGAATAAGGAGAACGGATACAATGAACGAGATTCAGTTAAAGTACGGGTGCAACCCGAACCAAAAGCCCTCCAGGATCTACATGGAGGACGGCAGCGACCTTCCGGTAACCGTGTTGAACGGCAAGCCGGGCTATATCAATTTTCTCGATGCCTTTAACGGCTGGCAGCTGGTGAAGGAATTGAAGGCGGCCACCGGCCTTCCGGCGGCAACCTCATTCAAGCATGTATCTCCGGCCGGTGCGGCTGTGGGACTTCCGCTCTCCGATACCCTTGCAAAGATCTATTGGGTAGATGATCTGGGCGAGCTCTCACCCCTTGCCTGCGCTTACGCAAGAGCAAGAGGCGCGGACCGTATGTCCTCCTTCGGTGATTTTATCGCACTCTCCGATGTGTGCGATGCCGACACCGCGAGGCTCATCAAGCGTGAGGTGTCCGACGGCGTGATCGCGCCGGGCTACACCGACGAGGCCATGGAGCTTCTGATGCAGAAGAAGAAGGGCGGCTACAACATCATTCAGATCGACGAGAACTATGTGCCTGCCGAGATCGAGAGAAAGCAGGTTTACGGCATCACCTTCGAGCAGGGCAGAAACGAACTCGACATAAACGGCGATCTGCTCTCCAATATCGTGACAAAGAACAAGGAGATTCCGGAGTCTAACCTGATAGACATGAAGATCTCCCTGATCACCCTGAAATATACACAGTCCAATTCCGTATGCTATGTGAAGGGCGGACAAGCTATCGGCATCGGCGCCGGGCAGCAGTCCCGTATCCACTGTACCAGACTGGCAGGTCAGAAGGCCGACAACTGGTATCTGCGCCAGGCACCGCAGGTGATGAACCTGCAGTTCGTGGACAGCCTCGGACGCGCAGACCGCGACAACACCATCGACGTGTTTATCGGCGATGAGTATGAGGATGTATTGCGCGAGGGCGAGTGGCAGAAGCGCTTCAAGGTAAAGCCTGAGGTGTTCACCCGCGAGGAAAAACGCGCATGGCTGGACGGAAACACGGATGTGACGCTGGGCTCCGACGCCTTCTTCCCGTTCTCGGACAACATCGAGCGCGCTAAGAAGAGCGGCGTGAAGTACATCGCGCAGCCGGGCGGCTCCGTGCGTGACGATCTGGTGATCGAGTGCGCGGACGCGTATGATATGGTCATGGCGTTCACCGGGATCCGTTTGTTCCACCACTAATTCATAAACATAAACAAGAGACAATAAGCACCATCCGAAATATACTTTCGGATGGTGTTCTTAACATCACGGATATGACGGAGAAACTATCATGATTAAGAAGGAAATAAACGAGATCAAAGCATTATACGATACGATTTCCGATTGTGGGATCCGGCGGCTTGCCGGATGCTATGTCAACGGAGACCGGAAAAAGGTGCAGATGTTCAACGAGACCTTTTTGAACCTTCCGGAGGAGGAGATGCACAAGTATCTGGAGATCTTTCGGAAAACGCTTTCAGGTACACCGGGAAAGAACCTG
>CACZPL010000017.1 GCA_902783015.1 uncultured Lachnospiraceae bacterium | reverse complement strand
TGTGACTTTTCCCGTGCGATAATGCAACTGTACGAATTATGATCGTACCGGAATACGAAGTCACGCACAGCAGATCAAAGAGGATAAGATAAACGAAATGGATGAATACAATCTGCAGCTAAACAATGTAAGACAACAGGACGAGATACACGCCCAAGATCAACAGGAGATCAACCTGTTCCAGATGGCGCTCCCGCGGGAGGACCATGTCCGTACCGGACGGGAAAAGCTTTCGTATCACCCCGAAAAAAAGGAGTGGCTGGAAACCTTCGGCACCACATTTCAGGAACGGATCGACGATAAAACGCGGCGAGAAAAGAAAAAGAACCGCCGCTCTCGTTTGTATGTAAAAGCGGAGAACGAAGCGCTGTTAAATAAGACAGAGAGCGTATATGCCGGCAAACTGACCTCCAATCTGAACCGTTTCCTTCCCGCGGGGATCAACCCCATGCAGGCAGACGCGCGAGATGTGGCGCAGTTTATGATATACGGCGGCGAGGATGCCATGCGCAACAAGGATATCGCAAGGCTCTATTTCTCTGCCACGGGCACCGAGGAAGAAAAGAAAGCGTCCCGACTCCTGGCCCTGACCGAGATGGCGCGAATCCTTTTGGCCGTGGATATCAGCCGGCTGCATTTGGAGTCGGAGCAGGAGATCGCGAACCACGCAACGGTCTTGGAACAACTGACCGGGCAGGTTTCCGCATTTGACAAACTGGCAGACGAAAACAACTATTTTAATACACTGTCACCGGATGCACGAAAAACACTGAACAAAAAATTAAAATCTCTCCGTGCGATATCCGCCTATTATGTGGCGGAAAAGGAGCTCATAAAGGATCCGCTTTACCGCGACCACTACAATGACGAGCTCACCTGCGATATCGACGGCAATGCATCACCCGCGCAAAGGGCGTTTGCGGAAAAGATGATGCGTACCTTTGTGCTCGGTAAGATCATGATGAAATTAAACGGTGTTTCGGAACGGTCCATAAACAAACACCGGACACTGCCTCTTACCAACGCAGCCGCAACCGAACTGTACCAAGACACCGTCCGGGAATACGGGAAAGCCCAAAAACAGACGGAGCTTGTGCGTGCGGATGCGGTTCGCGTGAAACGCGAAAAGAAGACCGGCGTGGACAAGCTGACCTTAGACGATTTCTTCTCCCTGATCACCGATAAGGAAGAGGGTGACATTTGCTTTGATAAAAAGGGGCTGTATGCAACGGACAGCGTGAGCGCCGACATGACGGTTCAAAACTATTTCATGAAACAAAAGCTTCTTGCGCTGATCACGGAGCGCATGCACATAGAACCCGGCAGCGCGGACGACCTGCGCCTTCGCCTGACCATCGGTCTTTCAAAGACCGTAACAGACAGAGAAAAGGCTGCCCCGCTCGGCAGAGAGGAGCTGCGCATCGCCCTGTCCTATATGAATCAAAAGACATCCGAGATCGAAAAGATCGATCGTCAGGGAGATCAGGCACCTCCGGTGAAAAAAGCCATCGCGCATGCCGTAAAAGAAAAGATCGGCGGCGGATACGACGAGCAGGAGCTCGCCCACGCAAACAAGGTGCAGGCGGTAGCACTCCGTGAAGAGCTTGAGCGTATCCTGAAAAAGGGACGACAGCTCGGAATCCCGCTTCCCTCCGTTTCCACAAGCAAGCTTGACGCACTGGTCAAGAAAAATATTTCCGTAGTCCGGGACGAGATCTTCCGACAGGTTGAGAACGTACACCGCATGCTCACAAATCTGAGTGGCGGAAAAGAGGCTGATATCCGGAAGCTTTTAACAAATAGAAAGACAGCCGTTGTGGACCATATTTCGGCCCTTGTCATATCCAAATTCACGGCGACAGCCGAGACCTCAAAGGCTGCGGCAGAACTCCTGCTGACACAATACACCCGCAAGCTGGCGCTTGATCTTGCCGGCGGAAATCTGACAAAAACCGCAGATGTTCTGCAGATCGGGAACCTTGCCACGGGCGGCAGCAACGGCCTTGAGCAAGAGGTCAGGGACCGTATGGGTACCTGCAGAGCCTGGAGAGGCAAGGATCAGCAGGTACGGAGAGGCACCACAAAGCTGGTTTCCCTGTGCAACAAGTTGGAGGAAATATCTTCTCTGGAAGAACGCGCCCTTGACGAAGGTTTGAATCCTGACGAGGCTTCCCGTCTGATCCGCCTTTCCCGAGATGTGGAGCGGATGCTTGCCGCAGATAATACCCGCGTGATCGACGGAAATCAAAACGAGCAGTACGGCCTTATAAAGCTCGTTGCAAATCAGTTTTCGGGCACCCGCTTTAAACAGGGATTTGCGGATGCCATGAAGCGCTTCCGTGACTCCGAGACCCATCCCGAACGAAACATGGGCTTTACATCCTGCGCAAAGCGCCTGGCAAAGGCCACTCTGAAAAAAGACGATGCGGAAAGGCCGCAGCAAAATATTGCAGAACCGGCACCGGACTTTGATATCAGAAAAGAATTCCAAAAAACGGACAGAGTTCAAAAATACTTAAACTACTTTAAGGGAACAAAACTTAAGGTTGCACAGTTCCTGGTCAAGGATGTAAGCTCCGCGCCTTTTATGAAGGATTCGAAGAAAAAGGCTGCCATGACACAGGAGCTGATGCACCTTCGATCTGTTTTGATGCAGATGGAAAAGATCAGTGCCACAAAGGTAACGATCGCAGGGGTTCCCGTGCAGCTCGTATTGGATAACACGACCCTCGAGATCACCATTGACAACCGCAGCCTGATGCTGCCCTATAATTCCGCATACTTAGCAGACCGCATCGACTCGGACATCTGCGAGCACACGGAGGACTTCGGCAATCAAAACGTCCTGACCGTTTTGCAGTCTCTGCGCAAGCCGGATGGGGAAATGAACACCGGCGATGTGGGACGACTGCGCCAGCGCTGTCTTTCCATACTCAAAAAAGAGACCGGAAAGAACGCCGGCTATTTTTCCAACGTGAGCTATCAAAAGCTCTTTGAGTACGCAACTGCCGTACTGTCCGGACAGATAAACAAGAAACAGATCATGCGCGAGATCGACACGCTGGAAAACGCCTTGGTGGAAAGAGTAAACGGTGCC
>CACZPL010000016.1 GCA_902783015.1 uncultured Lachnospiraceae bacterium | reverse complement strand
TCCTGTAAGCAGGCAGAGAGCAGAAATCATCCCGACATTATCACCGTGACACATGACAAGGAGGGCATGATCTCCGTGGATGAGGTGCGCGAGCAGCTCGTGGGTAGCATGGGGATCAAACCTTACAAGAGTAAATACAAGATTTACATCGTGCCCGATGCCGAGATGATGAATCCCGCGGCCCAGAATGCGCTGTTAAAGACCATCGAGGAGCCGCCGGAGTACGGCGTTGTCATCCTGCTCACCGCCAACATCAATAAGCTGTTGGAAACCGTGCAGTCGCGTTGCGTGCGTCTGACGACGAAACCGGTGCGCGAGCTCGACATGCTTGAATATCTGCAGAAGAACATGGGCCTCACGGAGGACAAGGCGCACTTCTGTATCGACTTTGCAAACGGCAACCTGGGAAGAGCGATCAAGCTTGCCACTCACGATGAGTATGCGCAGATCGTGGAATCCGTGGTTACCGTGATGAAGAGGATCAATGACCTCGACGTGGATGATCTGTCCTACGCCGTGGAACATATAGAAAGCTTTAAGCTGTCCATCAACGATTATCTGGATCTGATGGCCATGTGGTACAGGGATATCCTGATGCTCAAGGTAACGGGAAAGATTGACAAGCTCCTGTTCCGGAATGAGTACGCGATACTAAAAAAGCAGGCGGAAACCCTGTCCTACAGCGGTGTAGAGGAAAAGATCGACGCCGTGATGCGCGCCAAGACCAGACTGGACGTCAATGCCAACTTTGATGTCACGATGGAGCTATTGCTACTTACACTTAAGGAGAACTGTAAATGAAGGAAGTCATAGGAGTCCGTTTCAGAAGAAACGGAAAGATATATTATTTCAGCCCCTTGAACTACGTGATCGAGGCCGGTCAGCATGTGATCGTGGAGACCGCCCGCGGCGTGGAGTACGGCAACGTGGTACTCGGTACCCGTGAGATCGATGAGACCAAGCTGTCGGCGCAGATCAAGCCGATCCTGCGCGTTGCCAACGAAAAAGATGCTCAGATCTACGAGGAAAACAGGGAAAAGAGCAAAAAGGCATACGATATCTGCTTGGAGAAGATCAAGGATCACGGGCTTGCCATGAAGCTGATCGATGCCGAATACACCTTCGACAACAACAAGGTGCTGTTTTATTTCACGGCCGACGGCAGAGTAGACTTCCGTGAGCTGGTAAAAGATCTGGCTTCCGTATTCCGTACGAGGATCGAGCTGCGGCAGATCGGTGTGCGCGATGAGACAAAGATCGTGGGAGGCATCGGCATATGCGGAAGAGAGCTGTGCTGTCACAAGCATCTGTCCGAATTTATCCCGGTATCCATCAAGATGGCAAAGGAGCAGAATCTGTCCTTAAATCCCACAAAGATATCCGGCGTGTGCGGCAGGCTGATGTGCTGCTTAAAGCATGAGCAGGAAACCTACGAATACTTAAACGACAAACTCCCGAACGTGGGAGATACGGTGAAGACCCTGGACGGCGTGACCGGTGAAGTATATTCCTTAAATATCCTGCGCCAGAAGGTGAAGCTTCTAGTGACCCAGGAGGATGACACCAAGGAGATCCAGGAGTACAAGATCGAGGAGCTGAAGTTCAAACCCAGAAAGCGGAAACGCGAGGAGAAGCTCTCCGCCAAGGAGATGAAGGAGCTTGCGGCACTGGAGGATAAGGGAAACAGTTCAAAGCTGGATGATGAGTAATAAGATAACAGATGAAATGAAAAGTTACCTGCGGCAGGGAGAGCGTATAGACGACCTCCAATGCCGCGGGTATTATATTATCCAAAACCCGGCAGAGTTTTGCTTCGGAATGGATGCGGTTTTGCTCGCGGATTTTGCTACCGGAAAGAAAGGCGGCAGAGTGATCGACCTCGGCACCGGTACAGGCGTGATTCCCATGCTCATGGAGGGCAGGGAAAAGGGCGCGCATTTTGTGGGGCTTGAGATTCAGGAAGCCTCGGCGGAGCGGGCGGCAAGAAGTGTGGAGATGAACGGACTCGCGGGGAAAATTGATATTGTACGGGGGGATATACGAGAAATATCTGTTGAGTTGACGCCTGTCGGCACAGAGGGTATTTCATCCGAAAATTTCCCCGATAATCATTTTCGGATGAAACACCCTCTGTACCCGCAGGCTGATTACAGCGGTGTAATTAAGAAAGGGTCGTTTGATTGCGTTACGAGTAATCCGCCTTATATCAAGGGTGGGCGCGGCCTGGAAAATGCGGACAGCCCGAAGAATATCGCGCGACACGAGACCCTGGTGACCTTGGAGGAGGTGGTGGCCGCCGCGAGCTATCTGCTTGTATCCGGCGGAAGCTTTGCCATGGTGCACAAGCCTTTTCGGCTGGCGGAGATCATAAGGACACTTTCGAGGTATCGATTGGAGCCGAAACGTATGTGTCTGGTGCAGCCCTACATCGATAAGGAACCGAATATGGTGTTGATCGAGGCGGTAAAGGACGGGGGCGTGCAGCTTAGCTGTGAGCCGACACTGGTGGTTTATAACAAGGACGGAAGCTATACCGAGGATCTGTTGCACAGGTACGGAGAGTATAGATAAACGAAAAAGGTGACAGTCATGCGACTGCCACCTTTTTTCTTGACATTTATTGTGCGGCCTGAGCAAACAGGGCTGCGATCTCATCGGGTGAGAGCTGCTTATTCGGGTCATCCGATACCGGAGTTACAGCTACCGGTTCGGGCTCTTTTGCGGGCTCGGCAGCCGGAGCGCTTGCCTGAGCGAAGAGAGCCGCGATCTCATCGGGTGAGAGTTGTTTATTCGGGTCATCGCTTACCGGAGTAACAGCTACCGGTTCGGGCTCTTTTGCGGGCTCGGGCTTGGGTGCGGGAGCACTTGCCTGAGCGAAGAGAGCCGCAATCTCATCGGGTGAGAGTTGTTTATTCGGGTCATCCGAAACAGGTGCTACCGCAACCGGCTCCGGCTCGGGTTCGGGCTCTTTTGCGGGCTCGGAAGCTGGAGCGCTTGCCTGAGCGAAGAGAGCCGCGATCTCATCGGGTGAGAGTTGTTTGTTCGGGTCATCCGAAACAGGAGCTTCAGCCACCGGCTCGGGTTCGGGCTCTTTTGCGGGCTCGGCAGCTGGAGCGCTTGCCTGAGCGAAGAGAGCCGCGATCTCATCGGGTGAGAGTTGTTTATTCGGGTCATCGCTTACCGGAGTAACAGCCACCGGTTCCTCAGCTTCGTGTTCCTCTTCCGGTTCGACCGGAACCACGTTTCTTGTCGGGAACTGTATGATCGGTGTTTTCTTTTCTTCTTCAGGCGGCTGCTCCGAGATCAGCGCATCCAGGAAATCCTGTGATAACAGACCTTCGTCGTCGGTCGCCGCGATGTCCTCGGAGGCCTTTGCGGGCTCTTCTTTTTCTTCTTCAAACTGATCCAGGAAGGAGTTTACATCCGGAGCCTCCTCGGCCACGGGAGCTTCTTCGACAACCGGTGTTTCCTCAACTGCGGGTGTTTCCTCGGCTACCGGAGTTTCTTCGACTGCCGGTGCTTCCTCAACAACGGCCGCGGGAGCTTCTTCCGCTACCGGGATTTCCTCAACTGCGGGTGCTTCCTCAGCTACCGGAGTATTCTCGGCAACCGGAGCTTCTTCGATGGTCGGTGCTTCAGCAGGCGCTTCGGCCGGTGTTACATCTGCCGGTACCGCTGCCGTTGCCGCGCCGCCCGCGGGTACGGAAACATTTACGACCGGTGCGGGAACATTGACTACGGGAGCTTCCATGTTCACAACCGGTGCGGGGATATCGAGCTTAAACTCCGCGAGACCGGACTTGACACCGCTGATCTCCTCGGAAAGCTTTGCTAGCCCGCCGTTTAATTCTTTTACGGAATCGGACACACCGCTTCCGATATTGTTTAAGGATTCCACAAGCTCGGATGTCCCGGTCTGGTTATATTTAACAATGATCTTGACTGCTTTGTTGATCGTCTCGGAAAGCTCCTGTATGGCCGCACTGTTTGCCTCTGCATTTTTTTCGCTTTCCTGCGCGATCCTTGTGAGCCCGCTGTTCATCTTGCGAATCTGCACGTAGGTTGCCTTTGCCAGGCGCTCCATGGTGTCGTCGTCGTTTGCGCCGGTCGCCATGGCAAGCTTGTCGACGGAGGCCTGCACCGTTTCGTAGATGTACTGCTGCATGGCCGCATCCTTCTGTTGTTTGATGTGGATGTAGGAGAGGCAGAAGATGTAAGCCGAAACTACAAACACCAGGGATACACCCACGATGTAGAGCGGCTTATCCTTCATCTCCGATATACAATAGATAAAACCGAGGAATGAAGCGATGCTGATCATTCCCATAGTCACAAGACGTTTATACAGTGCGTTCATTCGTCCTTCCTCCCGAAAGTCTACATAATTATATGCATTTTACCACATTTTGGTCCGAAATTCAAGGACATACGAAGCGTCTTCGGGAACCAAAAATAATAAAAAAAAACTATGCAAAAAGGCCATAAACAGTTATAATATATTGGTTAGGAGAGTGCTTGCTTATGGGAAGAACAAAGGTAATGGTGGAGTTCTATTCCGAGGAGCCGCTGGAAAATGTCATGGCGATGATCAAGTATCGCCCGGAGAGGATCATTTTCCTCGGTCACAAGGACAACATGATCACCAAAAAGATCAACGATATCCGGCAGTTTCGGGACAGCAGATGCCCGGATGT
>CACZPL010000015.1 GCA_902783015.1 uncultured Lachnospiraceae bacterium | reverse complement strand
TTGGTTACGGTATCGCTGAACACGAGCTTGTCACTGGATCCGTCAAAGGTTGCTTTAAACTTGAGATGAAACTCGGCATTGTTGGCAGCCGTCAGACTGCCGAAATTCGGATCGTCCTTGTTGAAATTGAATGTGATCGTGTTTCCGCTTATGCTGAAGGTGTTTCCATGTACGACAATGTCACCGCTACTCACATCGATGGTCTCTCCGCTTACATTGATCGCAGACACCCCGCTCGGAAGAGAATACGTCATAGTCTGATCGTCCAGGAACTGTCGGACCGTATTCTCATCAAAATTAAGCGTCAACTGATAAGGTTCTCCGGGGATGATCGTCTTCCAGGTGTTCCCTTCCATCGTCACCTCCGTGCCGGTATTGACGGCGGAGATTGCGGCATTGCTCAGATACTCCCGCAGATTTGTCGAATTACCGAGCACCTTTGTCTCCACTTCAAAAGTTTCTTCTGTTTCTGCGGAAAGAGTTTCATCTGTCGGCATTTCGGAAGCTTCACTCAGTGCAGTCTCAGACGTTTCCGCTTCGGCGGTTTCACTTCTGTCCTCTTCCTCAGACTCAGTCACGTCCTCTGCAACGTTTTCTTCAGCCGGCGCCGGTTCATCCGCCGCATCCGGATCGGCAGCCGCTTCCTCAATTTGAGCTTCCGCGGTTTCCTCCGTCACGGTCTCCTCTTCCGCAACATCCTCCGGCGTCACATCTGTTTCCGCCTCCGCTGTCTCCTCGAGCACAGTGACCTCCGTGTCCCGTTCATCACCCGCAAAAGGATTGTAGGATACATTCTCGACCAGCGTAACGATCATGAGAATGCACATGAACAATGCGATCAGTCGTTTTTTCGTAGTTTTTTTCATGCGTTGTTCCTCCATGTATTATGATTATCTATACGTTGAAGCGTTCCTCCGTGAACGCAATACAAAAGATCAGCATCGACCTAGACAGTCGATAAATGGTTCTTTTTCTTTTGAAAGGGGATATTATCCCAGTGTGATAATCTTCTTTATTATCTCATATTTCGCACTGCCACGTCAATCGTTATGTAAACTTTTTTCACAAGAATGACAAGATTTACGTGCAGGCAGGAATAATGTCGCCCGTCTCATGATCTGCGCAAAAAAAGAACACACCAAGAGCAAATGCTCAAGGTGTGTTCCGTATTATTCTCTTTACAAGGCCGACTATTCTGCGTCTGCAGCGTCCTCAACCTTAACATCCTCATCGTCATCATCGTCGAAGAAGCTGTCATCAAAATCATCATCGTAATCATCGAAATCATCAAGATAATCCGGTGTCAGGTACTTGTAAACTGCCACACAGATACCAACGATGATCGTAATGATACCAACGATCAGTGCGATGGAGAAAAACGCGTTCTTTGCTTCCGATACGCATTCGTCTTCCTTCACTACCTTTACCTCGCCAAATCTCTTCATAATCATTTCCACCCTTTCTTGTTTTTTCGCTATCCCGAAGGCTCCCGAACAGGGTGAGCCTCACGCATGGGCTCATTATAGCACAAATCCCACACGATTTCCACTTTTAGTTTTAAATAATCAGATTTTTTTCAGCTTCACGAGAGACGCAAACATTGTCTTCTCTCCGACACGCTCAAATTCCACGGTAACCTCTTTATCAGAACCCGCGGGATTGATGGATTTCACCACGCCCTTGCCGAATTTGATATGCTTCACCGTATCTCCGACGGCATAGTCCGCCTGCGCTCCGTCCATCGGAAAGGCCTTGCCGAATCCCGGATTGGCAGAAGCGTTTCCGGCCTTCATGTACGGATTGTTCTTGCTGTAATCGCCGCCGACCATCTTCGGCCTGCCGTAACCGACATCCGTAAAACCGTGGCTCTCGTTGCTGTAAGTTTTTTTACCGTTAGGCTTGTCTGCACTTACTGCTGACTGTTCTTCTTCTCTTTCCATATACTGCTTTGGTATCTCCTTCACAAATCTTGATTCATTCGTATAATTTGTACTTCCGTGTACCATGCGTTGACTTGCGCTCGTCATATAGAGCTTCTTCTTCGCGCGTGTGATACCCACATAGCACAGTCTTCTCTCCTCTTCCTCTGCATCCGGATCGTCGGAATCCAAGGACATCTTGCTCGGAAACAGCCCATCTTCAAGTCCCGTGATAAACACATACGGGAACTCGAGCCCCTTGGCGCTGTGAAGTGTCATGAGGGTAACACTCTCTTTTACTTCCGAATCAGTACTTGCCTCATCGATACCGGCAACAAGCGCAACCTCCGCGAGAAGCTCTTCTAAGCTCGCATGCTCCTGCTGTCCTTCGAAATCGATGATCTTGTTTTTTAATTCGTCGATATTCTCGATACGTCCCCGCGCCTCGACCGTTGCCTCCGCCTCCAGCTTTTCGACGTAGCCGGTTTTTTCGAGCAGCGCATCAAACACCTCCGAAAGCTCATTTTCCTCGGCCAACGTGTTCCTGAGGCTCTCCGTGAGTTCACAGAAAACCTCGATCTTTGCAGCCGCTCTGGAAAGCTCGGGGATTTCCTTTGCATCAAGCGCCGCATCGTACATCGAAACACCGTTTTCAAGCGCAAAGGCCTCAATCCTTCCCACCGTGGTGTCACCGATTCCGCGGGCAGGCACGTTGATCACACGCTTGAATGCCCTGTCATCCGCAGGATTGACCAACAGCGTCAGGTAAGACAACAGGTCCTTGATCTCTTTCCTGTCGTAGAAATTCTGACCTCCGTAGATCCGGTAAGGGATCCCGGCATGGATCAGTTTTTCCTCCAACACACGGGACTGCGCGTTTGTACGGTACAAAACCGCAATATGCGCGAGCGAAATGCCTTCCTTTTCGAGCGCCGCTATCCGCTTGCTCACGCCG
>CACZPL010000014.1 GCA_902783015.1 uncultured Lachnospiraceae bacterium | reverse complement strand
TGTCTCGGCGGTTCTTCCGATTCTTTCCGTCGTCCTCCGGATTTCCGGAGCCGTTCTTTCCGCGGCCGTTCGGATCGATGGTCTCATCGCCTTCGCTGCCGCCTCTGCCGCCCCGACCGTCCTTGCCGTCATAGAGATCCTTCGGGATCAGATCGTTCGGATCAAATCCGAGATCTCCGGCTGCGCGCAGCAGGGAATCCAATATTCCGTAATTTCCTTTGTTCAGATCGTCCTTTACACGGTCGCCGAGATCCTTTAACAGATCGTCGGGGCCCATGTTGTTAACCCCGTCCATGAAAGGACCCGGCCCCGGATCGCCGTCCCCGGGCTCGCCCGGATCCGTCGGTGTCGCAAGGTTTTCACCACCGCCACCGGTAAGTGCGTCAATCTTACGCTTCTTTTCGGGATCCTCGTCGGGATCGTAGGGATCAAAGTCCGCATCCGTCGGTGTGGAATCCTCAAGATCAAGATCGTAATCCTCATCCGTGATATCCCTGTACAGGTTCTTCAACCATTCAATGTACAGATCGATACAATATTTAGCAAGCGGCCCATAGGGGTCGTCAAAGGTCAGATATTTCCAGAGGGTTGCCAGCTCGATCTGTTCCTGGATCAGCTTCACCGCTTCCTCCTTCTCCTGGCGGTCGGTGGTGGACTTTACCAGAAACTCAAGCTCCTGCATCTGCTTCACGGCATCGTTGTACTGCGCCATGATGATCTCTTTTTTCTCATCCTCGCTCTTACCCTCGCGAAGCGCTGCGGTATATTCCGTGCATACCTCGGTCAGCACCTTGTTCTCGTAGCGCGTCACGCCCACGGGAAGAAGGTAAGCCGTCAGTACCAGAAGCTCCATCTCCTTGTCCTTGATCTCGCCGGCACCGATATGGTTTAACGCAAGGAGCTGGGAGAGCATGCCCTCTCCGTTTTGCTCCAAGGTGTTTTCGAAGGCGTAGTCAAACATCTTGTTGCTCCAGTTGAAGCGGGTGTTTGCGATTACCGTGGTACCCTTGGCAAGCACCATGCCGAGATAGGACTCGTAGCTATCCTTACAGTTTTCAAGGCTCTTTTCCACTGCCTCCACATATTCAGTGTCCATCTCGAAACCGCTGCCCTCCTCCTGTGCCTTGGCACGGAGCATGTTCTCGATCTGAACAAGGGCCGCTTCCGTATCTCCCTCTCCCTGGGAGAGGAATTTATAGATCTCCACACGGCGTTTTGCATCCTCTCTCGCGTAGAGATCCAAGATCACGCTTGCCTTTTCCTCTGTGATCTCCGAGGCATCATTCTCGAATTTCGAGTGGTAGGCTTTGAGAGCCTTGATCTCCACATCACAGCGGTTTGTAATCTCGTTTCTTCCGTGATCCTTGTATTTCAGGAACACGGTGGTATCTGCAGGGTTCGCGTCACCGTCTAAGGCAACCAGCAGGTTTCTGGTATAGTAATTGTGTTTTGCCTCGTTGTCCGTACGGCCGGGTTTTTCCTCGATGGCATCGTACTTTTCCTTCAAAGGCTTTAATTCCGGCAGGCTTAAAAGATCGTAGAGACTTTCGTCAAACAGATCAATGAGATCGCCGGTCACCGGATCGTGCGCACCTTCATCGTCGATCACACAGGAGATCCAGTAGTCATCCAGGCGCTGCTCCTTGGTCTTTATACCGGTGGTCAGAGTTTCCAGATTCGCATCCTTTAATTCCACCCATACGTCGTCCTCCGTATAGCCGGAAAGGTTTTTCTTCGAGATTGTCTGAATCTCCGACTTATAATATTCGATGGGCTGGTTGCGCTGACTCTTGGACAGGTTTGCCAGCCTGTAATAGGTCTCGTTTAAGGCCGAAAACTCGATCAGGTAGGTCCCGATATAGAGCGTGGTTTTGTTCACCTTGAAGCGTTGCCTGTAGTGGCCGAACTTCACCATGCCGCCACTCTCCTCGCGCTCCTTTTGCACAAGTGCCTCGTACTCCGCCTGAGTGATCTGTTCGGGATCCACAAGCGTCATGGCCTGCTCTACGGGAGTCTCAATGGCGATCGGTGTCTCGGGCTGCTGCTTTTTATCCACCTGCTCGTTCTTCTTCAGGTGCGTGGTAAAGGCCAGACTTGCCGAGACGGCTGTGCATACGGCGAGAGTTGCAAGCAGTGCCCGCTTTCCCTTATATGAAGTTTTCTTCTTTTTATCCTTCATATGAATTCCCTTAATTTGATGTCTGCCAATCCATAACGTATTCGAGCTGTGTTTTCGGCACCACGATGGTCTGATCCTCCGTGACAAAGATTGCCTCGAACAGTTCGGTGCCGTTATCGTCCATGAACACGATGGTCAGATCCTCTAAGTCACCGCTCACCGCATCGAGGTAGCTGTATCCCTCATCGATCTGGGAATACTGCTTTGAGGTATCCGCCTTTAAATAAAGCGTTCCGCTCTTTTGTGTGCTGATGATACCTGTGGTATCCTTATAAACATTTCCGTTCTTTACGGCGAACTTCTTCACGCCGAAATCTTCGGTCAGTCTGAGCTTCACCTCAAAGGTTCCGGTCTTGGTATCCATCTGTACCTCATAAAGTCCCGCTACCAGACCTTTCTCGGTGAAGGTGTTGTAGCCCTTGGTAAACTGGAGATTTCCCCTCAGTACCGTAGGATCAAAGATTGCGTTGGAAAGATAACTCGTCTTTCCGCTTGCCGTACTGTAGAAGCGGATCTCGCACTTTGAAACCTCGCTTGTTGATAGCCGCATGTGACGAAGCGGTCTGTTTACGGCGGTTCTCGCACCCACCTGAATATTGTCGCACCAAAGCTCGTAGTAGTTTACATTCGGTACCGAGAAGCCCTCCGGTACATCCACCCGAAGCTCAAACAGCTGCTCATCCGCCATCAGATCCAGAGAATATGTGATGCCGTCCGCAAATACGGGAACCAGGGTCTTGATCAAATCCTCCGGTTTTTTGGAACCCGTATTGTCTACGCCGAGACCCATCTGTCTGTCCTCGGAGGTCATCTTCACGTTCTGTTGTGCAAAGAAAGCAGATACCCCGCCGCAGCACGTACGGTCGTAGGAATAGGTGGTCTCACTGTAGGCAGCGATCATCTCCTCTTCCGCCACGGTTGCATCATTTACGGCAGTCTCAAGATCCTTGTACTCCTCCTCGGAGATCTCGCCGATCAGAAAATCGATATCGCCCATGATGAGCGCTTCCTGGGCATCCTGCAGTGCCTGCACCGCATCAAGGTAAGCCTTTCTGCTCTCTGCGTAGTTTTCAAAGCCTTCATCGACGGCATCCTTCAGATCCTTTTCGGCCGCCTCGCGATCTTTTCTTGCACTCTGGTAATCGAGTGCGTTTTCATAGAGTACGTAGGGTTCATCCTCCACGTATCTGGTACCGTCCAAGCTTCCCTTCAGCCATTCCTTCGGGAACTTGATGAACCAGATCTTGTAATTACCTGTCCAAGGATCATCCACCTTAACCAGGAACTCATCATATTTCTTTTTAAAGGCCCGCTTGTCAATATCACCGCCGGTTTTCACCTTAGTGACATAGTCCTTGATCATATTGTAATTCGAGCCGTAGAAGTTGCTCATCAGCGTTTCGTTGGTAGTCAGGGAAAACATTGCAAGTGCCTCGTCCTGCTTAGCCTCGTATAAGGATTCGTCACGTTCCTTTGCATACTCCTGAAGGTAATCTAAGGCGCTTCTCTGAAGCTCCGCAGTGACAAAGGGGTTTTCGAAGCTGTAATTCTTTGTCACATCAAGTCCCATCATGTTGGAAAGCTTGATCTTTGAGGTTTCGTATTTTGTTGTGGCCTTGGCAAGCTTGCTCTCCATCTGCTTCAGCTTGCTCTGTGCCTTGGACACATCGCCCTCCGTTGCCGTTCCGATCTTGACGCGGGCTTTCAGCTTGCCGATCCCCTCCTTCATCTGGGAGACTCTGCGCTCGTAAAAGTCGATCAGCTCCTCGTTCTTCACGATGGTCACGAAGAGGTTGGAAACCTTCTCGTACTCCGCAAGCTTCTGATCACTGATCTTATGATTTAAGGTTTCGATCTCGTTTTCGTACTTTTTCGGTTTGAATTGGAACTCATAGGACTGCGCCTCATTGGGTTTTTCGGGGAGCTTGAAGTTAAGCAGCGGTGTCCAGCGGAAAGATGCCATGTTCTTCTGCTTTTGCTTGATACTCTTTTCCGCAGAGGTCTTTGCAGCCTTCTTCGCCTCGATCTGCATCTCCAAGGCCTCGATCTTGGTGCTCTTTGCTATGGCATATTCTTTGGCGGATGCTAAGGTAAGCTTTTGAGAGTTTGCTCTGTTTTTCGCCCGGGGCGCAACTTCCGGCCCATCATAACAAAACACAAGAAGCACAGCCGCGAGGATCAGGGCTGTGATTCTTGTGAGGGTTTTATGTGATCTATGTGATTTTCGTTTGATTCTCGTTTTACTCATAAGAAGATTTCTCCCCTTTTCGTGACGTTTAGCGCTTCGGTTGATGCCACGGGGACGAGGCTGCCTTCGGGAACTCCTCGTCTCCGCGACATTGATCATGGTCACATATTACAACACGATCAGTCACAGAGTTGTCACAGAAAGAAGATTTTTTATTTTTTTATTGTTGTACGTCGCTCTTATCTTCCTGCGTAATATAATAAAACGCGAAAGTATCCTTGCCCGGCGTGGTCACAAAACGGTACACCAGACCGTCCTTGATGTAGCTGACCAGGTAGACCTCGTAGTCCTTATCGTAATCGGAAACCTGCACATATTCCGTGTAGTTCTGCTCCATCTCCACATTCACGGAGCCGCCGAAATATTCGTAGGTCTGCTTTTTCTGATTGATCGCCAGGGCCTCGGGCAGGGTGATACGCGAAGTACCTTCATAGGTCGGATTGCCGAGCTCCGCAGTCAGATCCGAGATCCTGGTGAGATCCTTACCTCCGGTACGGAAGCTGTCGGAGAGCACGTACACATTCTCCACCTTATAGGTCTCGTCTACGGATTCCCCGTCGTTTCGTTCCACGGAGAGCGCGTCGATATCCTTCATGGCGCGCACTCGTTCTATTCCGGTGTCGTACATCACCACATCACCGGTATAAGCCTGGGCGAGCGACTGTATGTCCATACCCAAAAGCTCGCTGTACCTGACCTTATCCTGGGTGAAGCTTCCGGTAAAGACCTTGTTCCTGCCCATGTCGTAGAGTGTTCCGTTTCCTTCCTTCATGCCGAGCAAAAACTCACCCTCGTATTCGAGACTGCCGTTTTCGCGGTAAAGGGTGCCGGTCCCCGAAAAGAGGTTTTCGTGAAAGCCTCCCATATAGTGCATGGTACCGTCCGGATAGTAAAATGTTCCCTGATCCTCGTACATGCTGTCCGCGAAATTCCCCTGATATACCACATTTCCCTGCGGATTGTACAGCGTCCCCGCGCCGTTGCAGCGCCCCTTGGAGACACTGCCCTCATAGGCGAGGTATTTGGACTTTCCCCTGATCCGTACATCCCCCTTGGCAAACTTCAGCAAGATGGAATTGTAATTGTAGGTCTTGATATGATCTGCTTTTTTTCCGGGAAAGAGCGCCGGATAGGTGACATAGACATAAAGCAGCGACAAAACGCCCACGATGATCACGATGGCAAAGGCGAGCTTCTTGGAAATCAGCCATGCAAAGAAGCCGTAATAATCGTCCTTGTCACGCGGCTTGACAGAAAAAAGCCGTTGGAAAAACTGGCGGACCTTCTCGATGACACGGGTCTGGATATAGTCCTTCCTGGTGAACATCCGGAACTTGGTGACAATCCGTGTAAATCTCGCCTTTATGGAGTTCCACATGACTCGAAATAGATTCATAGGTTAAGCCTTTCTATCGGTGACGGTCCGGGATGATCCCCGCGATCACCTACAAATGCAATGCTCCGGTAAACGCCTCTTCCGCGGTGCCGTTTAGCTGCGTCTCGCACTCAAACAGGTACCACTTTACAAGCTCGTCCTCCGGCGCCTCCCGGAGAATATCGGTAAACGCATTTCTTGCAAGATAAAAATCCTTGTCATAGAACATCCGAAGCGCGGCCTCGAATGCGTCCTTCGTCTTTCTCTTTGCCGTGGCCGCACGGTTGATCTGGGCGCCCAAAACCTCGTAAAGCTCCAAGCGGTTGTTGTTGTCCGTACGCACAAAGCCGATGTGGCGGATCTCGCCAAAGCCCCGCTCCCGCTCCAACACGGTGCCCGTGATGACAAGGGAGAGTCTGAGACCTCTGAGCCACTCGGCGTAGTTGGACAGTCGTTCCGTCTCCCTGGACGCAAGGAGCGCCATACACTGGGTATCGGTACCGCAGATCCCGTAGGAGAAGGTGGTATAGTGTAGCAACACGAGGGTGTCGGTATAATCCTTTTTCTTCCACTCGCGCATGCTGTTTAGTACATCCAAGCCGAAGGAAACCGCCTGATGGTTATCCTGCGGGAAGAGGATCCGCGCACGGGAAAGGGTCTCGTTGTTGGTCACATAGACACCGTCGTGCTCCGATCTTCTCTGTTCCATAATCTCGAAGGTCTTGTTCATGTAGGCGAGGGACTCGCTGTCGGCACGCCGGCTCTCCTTCATGGAGAGGATCGCCATGGTACCCGAAATCTCCACTCTGTCGCCGATCTCCACCTCCGTGATGGAATCGCGGCCCAGCATCTTTTCAATGGATTTCGGTGCGAACCGGTAATAAGCTTCAAATATCTTATACTTTGCACGGTTGACCGTGGTAATGTTCTTCTCGATCTCAAATGCGCTGTTTTTCATGGCATTTAAGTCCCGGCCGTGAACCTTCGGATTTTTTAATGCGCCCCTGCCCTCCGCAAGCACCTTGAGCATCCTTGCGATGGCATGGATATCGCGGCTCTCCAGGAAGAGGAAGATGATCACAAAGGCACTTGCGATCAGGAAAATGATCACGGTATTCCAGATATAGTTGCTGTACTCGCGGGTCATACCGCCGATATCTTCCCTGACTCTTGCAATGGCAAAGAGCGTATATCCGGAAAGACCGCTCCTGTCGAGACTGATGGCATACAGCACGCATTCATGGCCCGAATATTTCACATCCTTTGCCCGAAGGGCGCTGCTTAAATTCACATTTTTCGCAAAGCTGCCCGCCGTGTTGCCGTAGATGTAGCTCACGTCGGAGCGGCACTCGCGCTTGTCGTTGACTAAGATCTCGCCCGTGCTCCTGTTTACGATGGCCAGGGAATCTATGCCCCAGCCCGTATCCATCAAGAAGGTCTGATTTGCAAGTGCTTCCGCCATATCCGTATAGCACTCGCTGTCATAGAAATCGAGCAGCTTCGCTTCCTTCTCATCGGAGGTCATGGTTTCGTCTACACTTAAGAAGGAGGACGCCTGATACAGGTTTACGTTTCTGAGCGCGTCATCGACACAGATCTGCGTGTACATACGGTTTTCCTGTTCTCTGACGCTGACTAAGGAGCGCATGAGCGAAAAGCAGCCGAGCGCACAGATCACAAAGAGCGCGATCTCCATGACGACGCCCATATAGACAGCCCGGTTTCTTCCGCGCATCAAAATGTACACTACAACGATAAACGGAATACCGATGCACCACACCAAAAATACCATCCCGAAGGATACGCCCTTGATGCGATGGATGTCGACGGGCGAGAGCTCATAGTTCGCGTAGGCCGATCTGATCTCCTCGGGAACCTGCTCAAAGTCCTCCGGCTTCTTGTTGTCGTATCTTACGTATTTTTGTCCCGGTTCATATTCGTAGCAGGCAAAACGTCTGCCGTTTTCCGCAACATCAAAGACCATGGTGTCAAGCGGATAGATCTTTTCTTCGTCCTTCTTCTTTTCCCCGCCGGTGCCTGTGATGGTATTCTTCAGATCCGAAAGACCGGTCCCGCCGGTTTCGTACTCGTGCATCGTGTTTTGCGAAAGTTTGTATACATAGGCCTCGGAACGGTCGCTCTTGACCGCGGAGATATAGATATCCTTTTCATCCGTTGACAGATGCGTGATCTCGATCTTGTCGCCTAATGTCAGGATATCCGAGACCTCGTAGATTGCCATGTTCTCGCCGAGGCGGACCACCTGATAGCCCGTCACGTCCCTGCCGTCATAGACGACCGGTTTTTCCATGAGGGCGTAAAGCGTCTGATTGTAGGTGATGGCATCCACCTTGAGATCGCGCATTTTCTTTTTGGATCTGGCTATGAAAATGCCCTGCCGGTTCCCCTGCTTATCCATCTTGTAGATCACGGCGTGGTCTTCCACGTTCTCGGACACAAAAATACTGTCCTCCGACATGCAGCAGTCCTGACGTGAGGTCACGCCGTCCGTGATGACCTTCTCGGGCGTGAAATAAATGATCGCCGTGATGCCGCACAGCACGGTCCATAGGGTTATCAAAATGGCAATTGTTCTTTTCATATTATTCTCCCACTGAATAATTCTATTGCAACAGGCTCTCGGTTCCGATCTTGTCGAAGCTGTTGATAAACAGTCTGAGCCACGGGACATCTCCGAAAATGAGCTGTGACAGGAACGACAGCACCACAAACAGTGCCAGGGCTACGCTGATCCAAAGCAGGATCTTAAACAGCGTGTCCTTGTTTCTTGCAAACCAGGCCTTGATCTTTCTGAAAAAGCCCGTCTGTTGCTTTGGCACGGCGGAGATCCGCACGTCCTTATATAACTCAACAAACCTTGTGTAGCTTGCCTTTGCAACTTTTTTGTCCAGCAGCTTTAAGGAGTTTACCTGCCTGCCCTCCTTCGGCCGCAGCAAATCGAGCAGGATCTTCGCGCAGCGTACCGTACAATCCTTTTCCGTGCGGTCGATCTCAAGCTCCGAAAGGTCGATCATGTAACCGAGATATACGGAGCCGTCCCTCGAAAGGTGCAGCTGTTCCTGCTTTAACGCAAGATAGAGCAGGGGCCAGGGAAGCTGGGAGCTCATGCAGGCGATGATGGTGTTGATGCAGATATCCTCGCACTCGGGTACCGACAGGATATCCGGGCGGTAAAACTGATCTAAGAGGCGTTCTCTTACATAGGGAAATACGATGATCTGGTTTTCCCCATCGGAGAAGCAGTCGACGTAAAAGTCCTCCTGCTTGTTTGCCTGCTCGCACACCGTCAGAAATTTGCGCACGAGCATATGGTCCTTCACACAGATCACAGTGTAAAGGCCGCTGCTCTTATCTATTAAATTTCTGCATACATGCACCTCATTGACGTCGTTTTTTAATACAAGGCGGACGCTCTGAAGCTGCATTTTCTGTGATTGAAATACCACGTTTCTACTCTAACCCCTTCTTCTTGACGATCGCGTATGCATAGGTGCAGATCACCGGCATATCGGTGCAGTAGATGCAGATCTCGTATACGCCCTCCTTGTTCGGTGCCGTGTAGACACCGTCCGCGGTGATCTCGCCGGAGCCCTGCTCCGTGAGCTCGTATGCGATGGACACAGCATCCATATTGTGGTATTCCACACCGAAGAAATGGCTTTCCTTCGTGCCGAGCACCACGGTAGGGGTAACCGCGGAAATGCTCTTCCCGCTGGTCTCCTCGGTAAGCTCCAGGTCGTTTCCTGCCGGGAAGCGGATGGCTACCCAGCGATAGGTGAGCATCAGATAATCCACGTTTTCAAGAAGCTTCGCCGCAACAATGAAGCTTCCCTTATCATTTAAGACACGGATCGCCGTGTCGGCGTTGACCACGTTTCTCTGCTCGCCCTCAAAGAGCTCGGGGTTGCCGAAGATCGTGCTCTTGGCGCTCGATGCAATGGTCTTGTCCTCGTTGATGAATTCGTAGCCGACGTCCACAAACACGTTGCCCTTGCCGAGCCCGTGCATGATCTCGCCGGAATAATATACCTCTCCCTTTCTCGGGTTTTCACCGAGTGGGATCTCCAAAACGCCGGTGGCAAGCTGCGGTGCCGCCTGCTCCACACGGCCGGTCTTCTGCTCCTGTACCTGCATCACGGGAACAACGGGCTGTGTGATATCCGCGTTCTTTTCAAAGAAGTCCATATATCCCGCGCGCAGCATTTCCTGTGAGGGCGCGGTGATATAATGCTTTACGTTGGTCTCTACAAGCTCTTCTATGATATAGGCCTGATCGGTGCGCACCAGGCGGATATCCGCCAGACGGATGTAATCGCCCTGGCTGCCCACACTGCGCATCTCCAGATTGACGCGGCCGATCTCGGTATTGACAAGCTCGCGCGGCGAGGTGTTTGAGAGGAGCACACGGATCGTGAAGTTGCCCGGTGCGAGCACCGCCTCATCATTTTCCGTGCAGCTTGCGGAGCCGCTCTTTAAGATAATGTTGGTCTCGGCCGCGGGGATGTCCTGCGCCATCATCCAATAATCAAAGTCCGTACTCTTTCCGGGCTCAAGCATCAGGTTTTCGATCGCGATATCGATCTCGCGTCTGCCGTCCGGTGCGGCAAATGCCGGAATCTGTAAGGTCCCGTGGTAAGTAAGGCGAAGATCTCTTGCGGAGGTCTTTGTCACGCGGATTACCGCCTTCACCTGCTTGCCGCGGCATACGGTCGCCGGGATCAAAAAGTCGATGCGGAAATTATCATCGGCAAAGAGCTCGCCCTTTGCAAGAAATTCGGATTCCATTTCGAAGGAAAGGGGGATGTCCTCCTTATCCATCAAGAAGAGGCGATAGCCTTCGGCGATACGATTGTATTCATAGTCCTTATCGGGATTTGCCTGATTGACCGCATAGACTGTGTGTACCTCCTTTTCCTCGTAGGAAAGGCAAAGAGATACATCACTGGACTTTAAGGTGTCAAAGCCGTCGACCGCGGAGAGCTTTTTCACAACAGAGGAATCGATGACGATCTCGCGGCCCATGCCGTCGATGGCAACGCCGCTCTCAACCAGGATCGAGAGGTCGTCCAGCGAGAATACGCCGAGTCCGCAGACGATGCCCGCTCCGTACATTACCGTGTTCAAGAATCTTCTCTTGTTGTTGAAGTAGGTCTGCTCAGCCTGAAAGTCTGCGCTGGTCAGCATCTTGCCCGCATAATAGCGGTTCCTTTCAAATGGGTAAAGCTTGTTGTTGTTCATATCGTTTTTCCTTTCCCTGCATAATGGCTTATCTCAATCGTTCACCGGCGTTCCGGTTCCGGGATCCTTCCCGTCGATATTATATTTTTCCGAGTTCCTGCATCAGGCTGCCGTTTGTGATCTCCGCCCAGGAGAACTGACTCATATACTCTCCGTGGTAGCCCCGGGCAGCTTCGGTGTTTCCGTCCAGATAATCGAAGTAATCGCAGGAGACCTGCTTCACGTCGATGGCCAGGTGTCCCCGCTGCCTGATCACAACATCCTCGTATCCGAGATCCGTCAGCGTATTCTTGATGTCCGCGCGGATATTGTTCAGGTACGAGATCCTGCCCTCGTAGTCGCTGTCGTCCTCCCAGAGCGCTGCGATCAGCTCGCCGTTGGAGGCGAAGGTTCCCTTCCTGTCCACCAGGTAGGCGATCACCTCCAGGCTCTTTCGGTACTTGAACTTGATGGGCCTGTCACCGTCGTAAACCGCAAAATTCCCGAAGGTCACGATGCGGAATTTTCGCTTGGCCTCGGTCTTGGAAACCTTGTACCGAAGATCGTCGATCTCTTTCTTGATCTTTTCCGCGGTGATGGGCTTTAAGATGTACCCCGACGCGTGCATGTCCATGGCATCCGCCGTGTACTCGCTGTAGCCCGTGGTAAAGATCAAGTTGATATTCGGGTGCAGCTTCTTTAAGTCCAGCGCCAGCTCGATACCGCTCACGCTGCGCATCTCGATATCCAGAAACGCGATATCGATCTTGTGACTGTACGCGTATTCCAATGCCTGTGACGCCTTTCTAAAGCCCACCGCATTGACACTCAGATTCAGTTTTTTGATGGCAAGCAGCACATTGTCCAAGGCGAGCTGTTCGTCATCCACGACCAGTATTTCCATACACTTCCCCTTTTGGTCAAATGTTATCGCCTATTTTTTGTTTTCCTTCGGAATGCGGATCACCACGCTGGTGCCCACGCCGACTCTCGTGGAGATATCAAGCGTTCCTCCGCACATGATGGAAAGCCGTTCCCTGGTGTTGGAAATGCCGACATGACTCCGGCCGGAATCTTTTTTCTTGTTGCCCCTGTTTTTGAAGTGCGGGTCGTAGCCCACACCGGAATCCGTTACCTCAATGACGTAGGATACGCCGTCCTCCCGGGTGGAAATCTTCACGGACCCGCCGTCCTCACTGGCGCGGATCCCGTGCTTTACCGCATTTTCAACAATCGGCTGCACGGAGAGCGCCGGCACGGAAAAGTCCTTGACCTTGACGTCATATTCCACGGTCAGGTCGTCGCCGAAGCGCAGCTTTTCAAGATAGATATAATTATTGATGTGCTTCAACTCCTGTACAAAGGGGATCGGCGCGTTCGCGTTGAAGGAATCAAGGTTCTCACGAAGGTATTCCGAGAAGAATTCGATCGCCTCCTGCGCGCGCGCGGGATCCTGTTCGCACAGATAATAGATGGTATTTAAAACATTGTAAATAAAATGCGGTTTGATCTGACTGACCATGATCTCGAGACTCTTCTGCTCGATGGCAGCTTTCTCATCTCTTTTCAGTCGCGTGCGAAAAATCATCACAAGCGCGATCACAAACAAAACTGTGATCGCGATCGCGTATATCAATAATATCGTGGTTTTCATCCCTTAAACTTCTCCCCGGGCATAGTTATCCTAACATATCATCTAGGCATTATATCATACTTTAATTCTTTTTACCATTTATTTTTCATTTTTATTCTCGGATACTTTGCGATATCACTTGCCAGACTTACCGCTTCGCGGAAATGCTCCGCGGAAAATGTACCGTCTGCCATCAGTACATCCAGGGCCTGCTTGTAATCCGGCTCCGCAAGCTCCGCGCCCTGCATATAACTCATGATGACGTCCGTCCGCGCAGGTGACTGCATCTCCTGCTTGGAAAACGCCTTCACGAAATACCCGGCCGGGGTGTAGAGGTTTGCGTCGCGCACCAACAGATGTCCCACCAAAAGCTTTGTCTCCGTGTCCATCTTCCGATAAGCCGCCACGGATCTGTCCTTTCCGGCACGCTTTTCAAGCTCCGCTTCGAAGGCACGTCTGTCCGCCTGCACCAGGGGTGTATCTCCCGGCGCGTAGCCGTCGCTGCCGATGCCGTAGAAGCCGGAGTCGCTGATCAGAAGGCGCAGGAATTCGCTTCCGGTCTTTTGCTCATCAAAGAGCTCCGCAAGCTCTGCCGCAAGCTCCTCTTCATCTATAAGATCACTCTCCGAGAGAAGGTTTTGTCCGTAATAATTCATCAGACCGCCCAGCACACTCTCCATCGTCCTTTCGGAAAGCTTTTTCGTCATCTCACACGTCTGAAGAAAATCTCCCGCCACACCGTAAAAGGTCCGCACGTTCGAAAACCGGATATGATCCTTCTGCATTTCAAGCACCGCTTTTGCCGTATCTTCATCCGCGGCATGGCAGGCCATCCTCGTCAGTGTCTCATTGTAGAAGCTGTTTAAGGCTCCGTTTTGCGGGAGCTCCTCCCGCTCCTTCTTCAGGAAGTTTTCTATCATAGTCCGCACATCCGCGGGAAGCTCGGAAAGCCGCCGCGCGAAAAATGCATTTGCCTTTTCCGTGCCCTCCGCCCGAACGCGGTCCTCGTAGGCCTGCAAGTTCGAGCTCTGCATACGCCCGGTCTCGCCGTGGAACTCCGAAAACCTCTCGCGTCCTTCGTGCTTCACCGTGATGAGGAGCTGCATATTCTCCTCCATCAGAGCGCGCATACTCTTTTGTGTCTCCAGGATCGAGGCATCGATCTCGTTTTGCATAAACCAGTCCGCAACCTGTTGATGCACGCCTGCGGCATATTCCTTCTCTCCCGTTAAGAGGAGATTCTTTCGCTCGTTTTGGTGAATGGACTTCGTGATAGCCTTCGCCCTGCTTGCGCTGTATTCCTTGCCCTTTTCCGCCTCCTCTGAAAACACGGTCTCGATCGCGGCATTCAGGGCCTTTGTATTCTTTTCGACACGGGCGCGGTAAGCATCCATCTTAGTATCGTCAAGGATCGCCGCAACACCGTCATAGAGAAGCACCATGGTAAACAGGTTGCCCTCCTCCATGGAGATTTCCTTCTTCGACTTTTTGTCGCCGAGGACGGTCTGTCGTCTGGTCACGGAATCCCGGATCCTCTTTCCGAGGGTGATCGGTTTGCCCGTTAACCCTTTTTTCAGTTCGGTCTTCTCTATGGTCTTATCATAGTCGTCCAAGGCCAGCTGCTGCCGCGCGCTTGCTTTCAGCTCCTTCACGTCAGCGGACATGCCCTGATTTAAATCCCAGAAGATAAAATTCAAAATTGCTTTTTTCTTCCCGATCAGATACTGTTCCGTGTAAGGGTGTATCTCGATCTCGTCGATAGCAGCCTTGATCAGCGGAAAATAGTTTTCCCGGAACTTCTCGTACTCCTCGTCGTTATCCGCGATAAGATGATCCGTAAATTCCTCATGCTCCATCAAGAGCGGAAGCAGGAGCGCATAGCCGCTGTCCTTCAAGGCTTTTACGCGCTCGTCTCTCCTTCGTATCAGCCCCGAAAAGCCCTGCGCGGACCGAGCGGAAAGGCCGTCCACCACAGCATGCATCTTCTTCAAAAATTCCGGATCATTGTAAAGAAGCTGGAGCTGATCCCTGATCTCGCTGTACTTAACGCGTTTTTCCGCACAGTACCGCTTGCAGAGATAATCCTTCTCCGTGATGTTCTTGATCACCTGTCTTGCGAGATGCTCCTCGAAAAACGAACGATCGGTATCGTTTAACAGATCTACCTGCTCGCCGTCTTTGTATACGGTGCCGAGAGCGCCCGTCAGCACGGAGCCGTATCTTGCAAGGCCGTAATATTTAAAGGCATTCGTCTTTTTCGCGGAGGTAAAGGAATCGAAAGCCAGCATATCCCGCACCTTCGCGAGCTGCTCTCCCTCGTCCTTTTCGGCAACAGACGGATACCACTCCTCCTTCACGTACTTCTTATAATCCTCGATGAGCTGTGCCTCGGTAAACTCCTGCGCGTGCTCGTACCGCTTGTCCAGCGTGAACTCGTAAAAGCTCTTCGGCGGTGCTGCGTAAAGGCGTTTGCAGACAGGCTCCACAGCGCGGTCGGTGTCGTACATCCGCTCCAAACGATTGGCTGCACGGATATCGGAGGAAAACCGCGATGATGTCAGCTTTGTAAGATCCAGAGCTGCGCGCGGATTCACAACCTCAGATCCGCCGTACAGAAGGGCCATCTTGTTTTCCTTCAGAAACCGTTCCCGATCCTTCATGGCATCGATCATAACAACAGCGGCGTCGGCATCCAGTTCACTGTTTGTAAACATGTACTTGAGCACGCTCTCCCGCTGCAGGATGAGGAGATCCGCAGGTTTTGTCTTCAGCTTCTTTGCCACCTTCTTGATAAACGCCGGATACGTTGAAAGCCTGGTGGTAACAAGGGCTGAAAGCTCCTTTAGCTGCTGCTCTGTCAGGTTTGCCAGCTCCTCACCGCGCTTGATGCCACAGTAGTTTGTGGTCACGGCATACTTCTTTAAGTTAAACAGGATCATGTCGGCATCCGCCGTGTAAAGATCCCGCTGTCTTGCTTTTTTGAAATAGGGATATAAAAGATCCTTTAAGGATGCCTGCAGAATGGGATTCACATTGTCCTCTCCCGCCCTTTTCTCATGCGGGCCTAAAGGCACTTCCCTGTGCACGTACCTTCGCTTTGCCTCAAAGCTCTTGTAGGCATCCACGCGGTGCAATACCAGACGATAGTTTTTCCGGATCTCACGCTGCTGCTCCGCGGGACTTAACTCCTCAAAGGCATCGAGCTTTGCCTCATGCTTCTCTACCTGCGCATCCAGGATCTTCTTTGATTCCGCCGTCTGCTCCACGCGGATCCGCGCCCCCTGCTCGGTGATCTCGCGATGGTGGTTCATATATTCCTCATGGGAGAGCACGGTGTCCATGCGCTCGGTTGCAAGGAAGCGTCCCCGCTTGTACATCAGCGAGGTGAGCACATTCTTATCCGCACGCATGGCATTATCCTTCCGTCCCTGCACGGCCGCCCGGTAATCGGGGGAGGCAAGGACGGCATCGTAAAGCTTACGGATGCCGAAGGAGGCTGCGACCAGACGCTCGTTCAAGTCCTTTTCCTGCTTGGTCTTTCCCTCTGTGGAAAGGTCCTTGATCAGCTTGTACATGGTAATGACCTTTAAGGCTTGAGGATACTGTGTATAGTACGGGTTCTCAAAGGGAAGCTCCATCTCGTGTCCGGTAAGGCTGATCGTCCCCTTGATCTGTTCAAAGTATTCCAAAATGTCCCTGTCCGCGTTCTTTTCCGACAGGGTTTTAAAGCTCTCAAGCTTCGTGTAAAGCGGTGTGCCTTCTTTGCCATTCAGCTTTTTGGCAAAGAGGTCCGGTGTCAGAACGCCTGTGGACGCGGCGATATTTCCCGCAGCAAGAGAAAGGTCCTTGTCCGTTAAGCCGGCGCTTTGCAGCAGGCGGTCTACATGGGTCCCTACCGCTTTCATCAGCTGTCCGTCCGAGATGTGCCCGCGGCGGATCCACCAGGCCCGGCACTTCCCCACGCCCTCGTGCTTGTTGCCGTTTACGAGAAAGCCGTTCAGCTTTTTCATCTCCGTTTCCGGAATGTGCTTGCCGAGCACCCCCGCAAATTGTGAAATGCTTGATACATGCGTCATGGCATGGGCAGCGCTCTGCACCCTTGCCTGATCTGCACGGATTTCTCCGGCGTGTGTACGTTCATACTCGGATCTGACCGCAGCAAAGGCCTGCGCCCGTTCCTCCGCAGTCTTGTTGGTATCGCTTGCGATGCAGGCACTTCTTACCTCCCGGCGGTAGCGCTCCGAAAAGCTATCTTTATCCTTTTCCAGCGTTTCTCCCGAGAGTTCTCCGGTGTCGGGATCCACGCTCCGCTGCTTCGTGGTGAACACGGAAAAAGCAAGACGCTGCATATCGTCCAGAGCCTGCACGGAAATGGCAGCCTGATCATGCAGATTCCCTTTTTTAAAGACTTGTTTCTTATATTCCCCGGCGCCTGTGTTGATGGTTAAGATCCGTGTCTTCGCCTGCTCGAGCATGGAAAACTTTACCTTCTCCGCCTCACTCGGCTCGTTTGTGCCGAGGGACTCCGCATAGGCGGAAAGAATCTCCGTCATACGCGCAGTCACCTGAGCATAATACTTCGAGAGCTCTACAACCCCGCTCATCAGCTCGGACACCTTGTCCTGTTTTTCCTTGCCGTTTAAGGTTTTATCGGCGGCAATATGCTTGACTCTCTCTCCTACATCGGCGGAATAGCGGTGCATCACGCCGGATAACCCGAAGGCAGTCTCGTCGAAGATCTTCGCAAGCTGCGCCGGCGCCG
>CACZPL010000013.1 GCA_902783015.1 uncultured Lachnospiraceae bacterium | reverse complement strand
TGCGATCCAGCACGTTGCAGGTATGGAGGAGTCCGATATCATCGTTGCGATCAACAAGGATGAGGATGCTCCGATCTTCGATGTAGCCGATTACGGTGTGGTAGGTGATCTTAACAAGATCGTGCCCGCACTGACAGAGGCTCTGAAAGCTGAAATGGCAGCAAAGAATTAATAACGACATAAATAAAAAGAGGACGTCCTCCGATCTGATAGACCGGAGGACGTCCTCTTTTATAATGTATTACATTGCAGAACCGCGGTGCCCGGCAAGAATCTCATCCAGATTCCTTAAGTGCAGCTTTCTCTTTGCCGCTACAACCACGCGGTCACCCTCTGTGATGCTGGTATCTTCGTCTATATCGACCGATACGCCTCCGCGGATGATCGTGAGCACGGCAACGCCCGTCTTCAGGTGCAGACCGGATTTTCCGAAAGGCACATCCAGCTTTGAAAAATCCTTTCCGGCGATAAGCTCAACGATCTCGGCCTCGCCGTCTGCCGCAAAGTAAAATGTTCCGATCTTTTGCGCCGAATCGGCACTTTCGTGATTTCTCAAAAATCTCATACATTTGAGTACACTCGACTCGGCAGCTGACACGGTGATATCGATATTGACCTTGTGCAAAAAGCGCAAGTGCTCCGGATTGTCTATATGCGTCATAACGGAAGGTACCTTGCTTGACCACGCATACATGCTGACTACAAGGTTTTCCTCGTCCTTATCCGACGCGGAAATGAGCAGATCGACGGCATCGACATTCTTTTCGTCCATGACATTGATGGTCTCGAGATCGGTATAATGGATGGTGGTTTTCGGAAATTTATTCATCAGGTAGATACAACGATCGGGATCGGCCTCAAAAATATCTATCGTATATCTTCCGTTTTCAATCTTTTCCAAAAAGAATTCGGATATGGCCCCTCCGCCCACGATTGCGATCTTCTTTGTCTTGCGCCGGCCGACTCCGAGGGAAGCCATCACTTCCTTGTGATCTCCCTTTACGGTCAGGATCGTCAGATTGTCATCCGCATTGATCACAAAACTGTCATCGGGAATATAGAAACGGTTGTTTCGCAGAACGCAGGCAATCCTTGCCTGGTTTTTGCTCCTTGCCTGAATGTCGCGTACCGTGCGGTTGTCAAACAGAGAGTTTTCTATAACGTTTAAGTTATACATGCGGATATTGTCGCTAAAGGAACCGCCGACCTTCACAAAGGCGGGGAGTCCCATGTTCTCGTAGAATTCCTCTGCGGCATCGAGGTGCGGAGATATGATATCGTCGATATCGTATTCGTATTTCACGGATTCGGCTTCCTTGATCAGATCCCGCTGAAATACACGGGCGGCGGCATACCGCGTCCCTAAGTGCTTGGCGCGCATGCACGCAAGCATATTGACCTCGTCCGTCTGCGCGAGCGCGATGATCGCATCCGCCGTACTTGCCCCGGCTGCAAGCAATGTCTCACGTGAGGCACCGCTGCCTGTCACACCGTCCACATTATACTTGTCCGTGACGAATTCCACGAGGTCCTGATCCTTGTCGATGACAACGATATCGTAGTTTTCTCTTGCGAGGGAGCCGAGCAGCATCATTCCCGTTCGTCCCAATCCAACTATAATTACTTTCATTGCTGTTCCTTTCTTACGACAACTTTACTGTTCGCGGATGCGTCTTGCCTTTCGTCGTTCCAACGCGAAATATACTCGCTTGATTGTCAATCCCTGCACAAGCACGGAGAAGAAGATGGCGATATATGTCGTATTCAGAATGATCGTATAGACATTTGTCGGTAAAAACTCAAATGTTTCCAGGGCGAGAGCGAGTGAAAGTCCGCCCTTTAACGCCGACCAGGTCATGAGGGATACGAATTCAAATCGGTCATAGCTTCCCGGAATGTGATTTCCGATCAGAACGGTGCTGAAGTACACGCCGGCAAATCTCGACAGGAGCAATGCGATGATGGTTGCGGGAAGAATGATATAATAGTAATCGCTTGCCCGGACGCTCATCACCGTAAAGCCGATCATAACGAAAAGCACCGAATTCAGTATATTTTCCATGATCTCCCAGAAATCCCGGTAAAAATCCTTGCGGTCCACGACGGCGACGGTGTGCCTGATCCTGTCCATCATTGCGGAGAAATAGATGCCGCAGACGACGGATGCGATCACGCCCGAAAAGCCGAAGATTTCACAGATCACATAAACGGACGATACATCCAGCAGCGAGATGAGGATGTATCGTATCGGATCGCGGGTCAGCTTTATAAGCTTAAACAGTAAAAACGATACCGTAAGAGCGACGGCCACGGCGCCGCAGACCTCCCGGAACATCAGGCCCGTAAAGGTTGTCTCATTGGATTGGATCACAATGGATTTTACGAAGATGAAAAGGGTAACACCCATGCCGTCGTTAAACAGCGATTCGTTTTCGATCACGGAGCACACATTTTTCGAAAGACCGATCTTGCTCAAAATGCCCGTGGCTGCGATGGGATCTGTCGGAGATACGATACAGCCGAGCAAAACGCAGGTCCAAAAGCCTATGGGCAGCGTGAAGGTCAGTGCAACAATATAAAACATCACTCCGAAAAAGAGGGCCGAAAGAAAAGTCGTAAGGAAGGTCAGAAGCGTGATGGAGCGCACATTCGTGCGAAGCTTGCGGATATTGACCTTGCTTGCGCCCGCAAACAGCATGAAGCAGAGCATTCCGTTGATCAGGTATTCGCGAAAATGGAAGTCCGACAGTCTGGTAATGTATTCCTCCACCAGATGATTCGGAAGGAGCAATTGGATTCCCATGGCGATCATGGAAAAGAGTAACGTAAAAAATATGAGCGCAATGTCACTTTGCAAGTGGAAAAATCGCTCATTAATGATTCCTATCAAAACAATATATGCTAAAAGAGCAATCAAAAAGACTAAAATATCCATAGCAAGCTCGATTATACCACTTTTTTTCAAAAAATTAAATACCAACCCGAAAAAACATCTTATAAAAAAAACGCCCGCAATTTCTGCGGGCGGTCTTGTTGCTTAGTTTGGCTGTACCTCGCCTTTGTAGTTATAGCAGTCGTTGTACATCACGGAGAAATCCGCAGCATTGATCCGGACGGTGTATATATTGCCGTATCCGAGACCCGGCTGGTAGATATAGAGATTGTATAACGGGATCACATCATCTTCTTCCTCGTCGCCTTCCGGCTCGCCGAAGTAGGAGACCAGTACCACATAGGTGTCGTCTATATCTGTGCCGTAGGTGGCCTTGATGAAGGACTTGGCTGTATCAACGGCCGTGCTCTCGCCGCTTCCCTCGGCAACAACCGTGGATTCAAGCGCGATCCCGCGTCCGGGTTCTGTGCCATCTGCCTCAAGCTGTTTGATATTGATATATCGCTTCTTGGCATCGTGATCGATGTATTCAAGCAGCTGCTCATCCGTCATGTCCGTCTCGGGAAGGTATACCTTGTTGTCTTCTTCGATGTAAGCAACCTCGTCGCCGGATCGTTCATCAAAGGTTTTGTAATGCGGCATTTCCTTCTCCGGGAAAACGCCCTCGTCGTAGTACTTGCGCTCTAAGGTCAGGGAACGCTCAATCTCGTTCTCCGTAAGATCTCTGGAGAAGCCTTCG
>CACZPL010000012.1 GCA_902783015.1 uncultured Lachnospiraceae bacterium | reverse complement strand
TGCATGTCACCCTTCTCGTCAAAGTCGGAGTAAAGGATCCGTTTTTTCATCTCATACATAGCTTATCATCCTCAATCATCTTCATAGCCTTGATTTTACAATGGATTCCCTGTTTTGTCACTTTGTTTTTCACAAACCGATCGCAGATTTTTAAGGCTTTTCTCCATGGATCAGTCCACCATGGACAGCTGGATCCGGTTCTTTTCCGTGTCCACCGACAGCACCGTCACCTCTACGATATCCCCCACGGAAACCGCCTCCAGCGGATGCTTGATATACTTATGAGCCATCTTGGAAATATGCACCAGACCGTCCTGATGTACGCCGATATCCACAAAAGCGCCGAAATCGATCACGTTCCTGACGGTACCCTTCAGCTTCATGCCCGGCGCAAGATCCGAAAGCTCGAGCACATCACTCTTAAGCACCGGTGCTTCAAGCTCCGCACGCGGATCTCTGCCCGGTTTTTCCAGTTCCTTGATGATATCACGAAGTGTCGGTTCACCCACGGAAAGCTCCTCGGAAAGTGCCTTCACATCGAGCTTCTTACCGGTGGTCTTTGCCTCCTCCATCAGCTTCACCAGCGCCTTGGCAGCCTTGTAGCTCTCCGGATGCACACCGGTATTATCCAGCATTTCCTTGCCGTTACGGATGCGCAGGAAACCCGCGCACTGCTCAAAGGCCTTGGGGCCGAGCTTCGGGACCTTTAAAAGTTCCTTCCGGTTTTCAAAGCTGCCGTTTTCCTCTCTGTAGGCCACGATATTCTTAGCCACCGGCTTGCTGATGCCGGCCACATACTCAAGCAGGGATGCGGATGCAGTATTTAGATCCACACCCACACTGTTTACACAGTCCTCCACAACACCGGATAACGCCGTCCCAAGCTTCTTCTGGTTCATATCGTGCTGATACTGCCCGACACCGATGGATTTCGGATCGATCTTCACAAGCTCCGCCAGCGGATCCTGGATACGGCGCGCGATGGAAGCCGCACTTCTCTGCCCTACATCAAAATTCGGGAACTCCTCCGTGGCAAGCTTGGAAGCGGAATATACGGATGCGCCTGCCTCGTTTACGATCACATATTTTAAGTCGCTGTCGACCTCCTTGATCAGACTGACGATCACCTGCTCGGATTCGCGGCTCGCCGTGCCGTTTCCGAGCGAGATGAGGTCCACACCGTACTTTTTGATCAGCTTCTTCAAGGTCACCTTCGCCTCGGCCACCTTGCTCTGCGGCGGTGTCGGATAGATGACCACGGTATCCAAAACCTTTCCGGTAGCATCCACCACAGCAAGCTTACAGCCGGTACGAAAGGCCGGGTCCCAACCGAGTACCACGTGTCCGGCCACGGGCGGCTGCATCAGCAGCTGGTGCAGATTCTTGCCGAAGACATCGATTGCACCCTCCTCTGCCATCTCGGTCAGTTCATTCCGGATCTCGCGCTCAATGGATGGCGCGATCAAACGGTCGTAGCTGTCGCGGATCGCCTCGTCGATATAGACAGCGGAATCGCTTTCCGGATGCACGATGATCCGCTTGGTAAGGTAGTCGATGATCTCCTCCTCGGGTGAATCCACCTTGACTGTCAAAATCTTTTCCGCTTCGCCGCGATTCACTGCAAGCACGCGATAACCGACCATCTTCTTGATCGGCATGCAGAAATCGTAGTACATCTCATACACGCTCTTGGTCTCGGGATCCTTCGCCTTCACGGAAAGATCACCCTTCTTACGCGTCAGGTCACGGATCACGGTACGGTACTCCGCCTCGTCGGCATAATGCTCCGCGAGGATATCCTTCGCGCCGTCGATGGCCTCCTGCACGGAATTCACTTCCTTCTCGGCATCCACAAAGGCCTCCGCCTCTGTCACGATGGATACGCCGCTCTGCTGCAGGCTGATGATATTCGCAAGACCCTCCAAGCCCTTCTCCTTGGCAATGATCGCGCGTGTCCGCTTCTTCGGTCTGTAAGGACGGTAGAGATCATCCACCGCCACCAAGGTCTGCGCCTCCTCGATTGCCTTTTTCAGCTCCTCGGTCAGCGCACCCTGCTCCTCGATGGAGGAAAGCACCTGCTGCTTTTTCTCCTCCAGATTTCTCAAATACGTAAGGCGCTCGTCAAGGTCGCGCAGCTGCTCGTCATTCAGCGAACCCGTAACCTCTTTTCTATATCGTGAAATGAATGGAATGGTGTTTCCGTCATCGATCAGTTCGATGGTTTTCTCCACCTGCCATTCTTTTACACCTAATTCATCAGCAATAATCTTTACTATGTTCATAAAAAACCTCCAATAAACAGCATATCATAATATATCGGGATGCCCTGAAAATTCGTTTTCCGTAGTGGTACAGCATATATGGGATTATGATATGCGTCGCGTCACTCATGGCCATTATTTTATCATAATAAGATGTAAAAAATAGGACTGTTAATCCGAGCAAAAATGTAGTATAATAGCTCCATCTACACACACGGAGGCAACCATGGATTCATCCTTTGTCGAAAGCCGTTCTTTAGAGGCCCTCAGCAAATTTAAATTCCATATCTTTACCGGGATCTGCCTGTTCATGCACATCTCGCTCTTTGTGTACTGCTTATTGTTCTCCGTCATTCCGCTCATGATCTTCAACATCGGCAGCATCCTCTGCTACGTCATCTGTTTCGCCCTTCTCAAAAAGGGAAAGACCGAGATATCATTTTACATAGGCTACATCGAGATCATCCTGCACGCCTTTGCGGCGACACTGATACTCGGACACAGCTTCGGATTCTCTCTGTATTTCCTTGTCACCGTACCCATGGTATTCAACCTGCTCCATGATTACAACGACAAGAAATCCGCACGCCGGAGCCTGATCCTCGTATTCCTGTCCTTCATCCTATACACCTGCAGTTATGCATTGTCCTGTATATATGAACCGATCTGTCATTCCGATGCAATCGACAAAACCGTTATGTTTCTCTTCCTTGTCAACTCGCTGTCGGCCTTTGTGATCGCATCTATCTTCTCGCTGATCTTCATCTACGAAGCAGACGAGGCCATGAATAAGCTTTACAACAAGAACAAGGAGTTAAACGTCCTCGCAAACCGCGATACCCTGACAGGTCTGTACAACAGACGCACCATGACGGAGCACGTCATGAAAATGTACGAGGATTACGAAAAAAGCCATTCTCCCTTTGCACTTGTCATCTGTGATATCGATGACTTCAAAAAGGTCAACGACTCACTCGGACATGACTGCGGCGATGTGGTGCTGAAGGAAATCGCCCGCGTTTTAACCTCACTCACCCGAGAAAACGACTTCCTGTGCCGTTGGGGCGGCGAGGAATTCCTGATCCTCTTAAATCAGATTGAGCGGAATACCGCAAAGGAGATTGCCGAACGTTTCCGCGCAAAGATCAGCGAGGCCGAGATCCGATACAAGGACACGGTACTCTCCGTCACCATGACCTTCGGCGTGTCCGATGCGCGTGAATCCGATTCCTACGAATCCATGTTCCGACTGGCTGACAACAGGCTGTATGAAGGAAAGGAAAACGGCAAAAATCAGGTTGTATAAAAATAAGCGCCGGAAGCGGCGCTTATCTTATATTTCAGCCTCATAAATCGCATGTTTCATTGCCCCCGGCAAAACCTTATATGCCAAAGCCTCCGCTTCAGCGGTAACCGCGTCGAAGAATACAGTTCTGTTTTTAAAGTTTTCCTGCGTCTCGATGGCTGCTGCCTTTAGCATACCGAAAAGCGCCTTTTGATTCTCTGCGTAAAGGTAGGTAAGGGACAGATCTCCGGACGGCGTATTCTGTACCAGCATAAAGCTGACGATTTTCTCACCTTCGCTTACCGCAAGACAAAGTGTCTTCTCACAGGAGTCCTCGAATTTTTCGATATCCGTGATTTCAAGATGCTCCACCGCCTTTGTCAAAGCCTGCTCCTTCAGCTTTTCATCCAATCTCCAGAAAAGGCGAGGCCTTGGAAGCTTTAAGAGATCTCCACCTCCAAAGCTCTCAATGAAATCCTTTGTATTTAAAAAATAGCGATCATGGGAATACTCCACATCTACCGTGAAATCAGGATCATCCACGGATAGGAAGAAGGCGTAAAGCCCGGTATCTTCTTCAGTATCAAATTGCGCACGAAACGGCAGGTTGCCAAGCTCCGCTGTAATGTTCCTTATCTCCCTGAGAAGTCCGGTTCCTACGCCGGCAAGACGCTTTTGCGGGACCACATAAAGCCAGTCGATATCATATTGTATACCATCAAAGGAAAGGGAAATGGCGCCACACACGCTTCCGTCTTCCTCGTAAGCGCCCAAGCAGATATCCGCTCCGTCAAAATATCTTGCCGGAAGGACCGAGGTAAAATCATCTATATTTGTCGCATCAATTCTTATATAATTCATTCGATCTTATCCTCCTACTGTCCGCTGCCTGTCAATTCACGGAATTTGTTATATGCT
>CACZPL010000011.1 GCA_902783015.1 uncultured Lachnospiraceae bacterium | reverse complement strand
CTTCTTTGACGCCGCCTCCACGGTCTCAAACAGGTGCAATCCCGCTGCCTTGGAGAGCTCGTCCGTATCCTGGAGCCTGCCGCTTAAAGCAAAGTAGCATGCGTAGTAAAAGCACATCAAAAACAGTCCGAGCACAAAGCCGACCACGGCAAATTTCTTGCTGAAGCCGAGCTTCTTTCCGCTGCCGGCCACGGTGATCGGCTTTCCGAACTCACCCTTGCCGTCCGCAACAGCCCGTGCATATGCGATGTCGTTTTCCGATGCGTTCTTTTCAATGTTGCCGACCCAAAGGCCGATGCTGTATACCTGGTTCGTGGCATTGTACATGCCGTCATAGATTTCAACCGCAGCCTCTGTCGTCATGTGCTGCGCAACAAGCTTGATCTCATGCGCACCCGCAAACTGGAAGCGATCGGACTGTGCCTCGATCAGGTCCTTTGCGCGGTCGCGCACAACGCTCTCTTCCATATCTCCGATCAGTGCAAAACGAAGGATCAGGTTGTGTCCGTACACATTCGTCTTCATAAAGGCACGGAACTGCTGCTCCTCCACGGTGCTGCCCTCGAGCACGTTGTTGATGAACTCGGCACTCGTCACATATCCCGCATACATTCTCGTGATATCGTCCTGCGCTGCGTTCACGCTCTGCGCGATCTTTGCCAGCACCTGATCGCTTGCGGAAAGCTTATCTATATCATCTGTTTTTACGTTCACAAAGTACTGAAGCTGGATGAAATGTACCTGCTCCATTGTATCTCCGATGGCGTCGTAGCGCTTTAAACTGCTGTCCACGGCATCGAGCTGTCTGTAAAGATCGGAGAGCGACATGGCGTATTCACGCTTATCGTACATCAGCTTGCTGTTCTTTTCGTTCTTTTGTTTATCCCGCACATATTTAAAGGCAGGTACGGCAGCCGCAAAGATCAGGCTCACCAAAAGGATCACCTTCCATTTCAGCAGGATCTTTAAGATCAGATTTCTGAACCGGATTTCTTTTTCTTCAAACATAAATTACTCCTTTGCGACTCGATATGTAAACATACAGAAAATATTATAAGCAAAACCGAAGCATAATTCAAGCGGTTTTTCTTTCGCCTCAGGAAAGCTCCACCGTAGCGATTCGAGGCTCAAAGCAGCAGGTTGGACGCACGCATACGATCCGCACGCCGGAGGCCCGCTGGGGCCCTACCTTCAAAAACGTGGCGATCACCGAGGTGTTCCCGTGAAGCCCCAAGGGTCCGATATCCGCCTCGTTCACACGCCTTGTGATCTCCTCCTCCATCTCGCTTTGAACATCATAGCGACCGTCCGCCTGTGCCTGCAGCATCATGGCGGTCGCCTCGAAATGACTTCTGCCGATGCCCACCGCAAGGGTACAGGGAGAGCAGCCGAGCTCCTTCACACCCTGCGTTGCCCAGGATACGATCTCATCGAGCACCACCTGTGTGTTGTGCTTGTGGAACACGCGGTAGGTCTTGGCACGGATGGCCGGCCCGCCACCGAACATCAGGATGTGCAGTCGGAGCACGTTTTCCTCGCAGCGTCTGAGCAGGATCGGTGCCGGCGCAACTCCTGCGCTGTCCGGATCCAAACCGCCGGACTGGTCGATCCGCTCGCTGTCACCGCCCATGATCCCCATGGGCCTGCCCGGAAGCTTTCGCAGTCCCCGCACGATCCCCTCGCGGATCGCATCTAAGGTTTTTCCCGTCACGGGCGTATCCTCTCCGACCTCCAGCAGCAGGTGCGGGATCCCGGAATCATCGCAGAGCGGGCTTTTGTTTTCCTCAGCTGCCTCCGCGTTTTCGAGAATCTGTTCAAGCACCCATCTTGCTTTATCGTTTGTCTCTTTTTCTATCGCTTTTTTATATGCCTCTTTTTTATCCTCGCGGAACGTGGAGCCCGCATCCACCAACGTGTCGCACACAAGACTCACGATCTCATCATAGCTCTTACTCATAGATGCTCCTCCCGTGTGCCGCCCCGATGATGGCGGGATATTTATCAACCTTGATCAGGTGCAGCGCTTCCATACCGAGTTCCGGAAAAGCGAGCACCTTTTGCTCCGTCGTCTTCTTTCCGAGCAGCGCCGTGACCGGCGGGATGACCGCGTAGACCGAATTATAGGTGTCGAGCGCCGCAATGGTCTCTTCGTGCAGTGCGCCCTTCCCGAGATGGAGTTTGATCCCGGCCGCAGATAGCGGCGCGATGCTGCTCTCGATCTCCAGCTTGTTGGAGGAGGTGGGACCTACTCCCGCAGGGCTGACCGCCGTGTGGAAGATGACCTGGCCCTTGATGTCCGCGCCAAGCTCCCCTGCCCTGCCCTCTTCGATCATTTTGATCACCTTCGGGAGCACCGCATCACGGCCGCAGAGAATGTAGCCGCTGATGGTGACGGTGTCGCCCACCTGCAGGGAGGCAATATCTTCTTCTGAAATCGGTGTTGTTAAATCTTTCATTTTATTTTCCTATTCATTGACTGCGAAAAGCTTCACGTGACCGCTCTCGTCGCGGATCACGCCGTAAGCCCGCGCCCTGTTGTAGATCTTCTTCGCCCAGTTCGTGTGGGGCTTGATCTCGTTCATCTTGTTGCCGCCAGAGCCCTTTACCACACCGCCGCCGGTGCCGAGGATCTGACAAGCGTCGTCGTACTCCTCCTTGGTCACGGCCAGCATCGCGTTCACAAACTTCACATGGGTGGGATGGATCACCGTCCGCCCGATGAACCCGTTTGCCTTATCCAGGATCACCTCGCGGAGCAGACCGTCGATCTCCGGATTCACGAGTGTCTTCCGATTGACCAGATAGTCGTCGATTCCGTAATGCGGAAGTTCCTCAAACATCAGCTTCTTGGGTGCGCGGAAGTATTCCCACACCGGACCGGATACAACGTAATCGTTATTTCGTTCAAACATATTCAGGATGTCGCTGAGGCATTCTCTCACCGTCATGATATCATACACGGAATAGCCCACGCCTCGCCGCACGCCGAAGACGGAGGAAAAGTCGGTTGCGCCGACTCTCACCTGCAGCACCAGCGGCTTGTATTTATCCAGGATGCGCTTGATGCCCTCAAGCTCATACATACGACTTTCCTTGAATGCCACCTCTTCATCCTCGATGATCGGCATGCCGTAGATGATCTCGCCGAATTTTTCGTTTAGATCCTTCAGATAGGCATAGTATTCGTAACCGTTTTCCGCATTGAACTTCGGGAAGTTGATCCCGCACAGGCTCTTTACCTGATGCTTGGTCAGACCCTCTCCGAAGTGCTTGAACTGCTCCAGGCTGCGGATACGCACAAAGATCAGCGGCACCTTATCCGCATCCAGCGTCCCGTTTTCAACCGATTCCGTCACCCGGTCCAAAAGCGAGTGAATGTTTTCCTCGGCCTCCGGTACCTTCTCCTCCGGGCATGCATCCTCACAGCACAGCACCATGCTGGTAAGTCCCGGCATGGCATTGGACTGAATCTTCGGGAAAAAGTCCTTGAATCCGGGCATATACATGGTCGCGCCCAGGCAGTACTGCAACAGCTCGCGCTCCGTATACTTGTCAAAATGCTCCGGCTCCACAACAAATTCAAAATCCGGGTTGTACATATGGTGTCTCATTGCACCGCGCCTCCCTTTTCGAAATGTAACTGCTTATACTAAGCTTCCTCTCGGAGACCAGACTGCCTCCGGATAATATTCATCGATCATTCTCTTGACCAGCGAGCACTGCTTTGCCCGCTTTCTCGCGTCGTCCTCGGTGCTGTCCCAACTGTGGGTCGCAGCCACCGAACCGCCGGTCTTTAAATAGATGGGTGCCGCCACGCGGATCATCTCCGGCACCTCGTAGTGACGGATAAAGCCGCCCGTGGACTTCGGATTCTCGGTATGGATATCGATGGGACAGTCCACCGCCTGGCGCATAGCAGCAAGCATCTGCAGCTGGATATCGCGCACGGGATTGATGGAATCCGCGCCGATCTCGGATAGCAGCTTTGCGCTGGCCGGATTTCCGTGCCCCGCATGCGCACTCACCTTGAAGTGGCAGTCCGCCGGGATCTCGCCGGCCGCTCTCATCTTGTTTAACACATACAGGCAGCCCTCGTCATATACCAAAAAGCCGCGGCAGCCGAGCCTTGCGGCGCGCTTCACATCCTCGATGGCGCGCACGATCTGTTCCTCGCCGCGCAGACGGTAGCCCATGCGCACGCCCTCCTCGGTGTGCACCGATGCGGAGGTATCCGTGGTTGCACGGGGCCCGATTGCAAGGATCAGGTCTGTCTGGTACTTCTTTGCAAGCTCCACCATTTTACCGATCTCGTCGTCGGTGAGCCGCATGATACCCTGGGTCTGTGTCACTCTGTGCAGGTATAGGCCGTAGCCCTCCATGGCATCAAGCAGTGCCTGCATTACCTTCGGTCCCTGGATGCCCGGCACCTCAAAGCGGTACTGTCCGCCGTCGGCAAAGCGCTTCTCCGAAGTCGGAAGATCGTAGGCATCACCGGCCGGAAGACCGATACTCTTTAAAAACTCGCGTGTTTGTTCCATACTGTTCATGATCATTATCCTTTCATTTCATCTATCAGTGCATCTATCGCTTCTCTGTGGTCAAAATCAAGCGGCGGCAGCTTGCCCGAAAGCCCCTTGTGGATCCGACAGTCTATGAATCCCGCCTTGCCGCGATCATTCAATTTGTCTAACGCATTGATCAACTCTTCCTTTGTGGTCACTGCCTGCCCGACGGTCTCATAGCCGCAGGCCTCGGCGATCTTCGTAAAGTCCAGCCTGTGTCCGGCCGACGGCTGTCCGCCCACGGACTCATGTGCCCCGTTGTTTAATACCACGTGCAGGAAATTCTTTGCCTCATGCTTGCTCACCATAGTCATGGCGCCCATGTGCATGATGCAGGCGGAATCTCCGTCTAAGGCTACCACAGGTCGCTCCGGTTTTGCAAGGGCGATCCCGAGGGCCACGGAGGAAGCGTGTCCCATGGATCCCACATTCAGGAAATCGTGTTCCTTTCCCTCGCCTCTTCTCTCGCGCAGGAAGAAAAGCTCTCTTGTAGCACGGCCCGTGGTGGCGGAATAGATCGTATCCTTCGGCATGTGGTCGAGGATCACCTCGATGGCCTCCTCGCGGCTCATCTCATATACCGCATCCACATTGTTTGCCTTCTCGCTTGCGGCCATCACGCCCTTCGGCGCGATCAGCCCGTAGGGTTGTCTGGTTTTCGTGCAGTAGTCTACTGCTTTAGACAAAGTTTCGGCAAAGGCCGCGTCATCATCCTCCAGCACGGTGTAGGGGATGTGCAAAAGCTCCAGCATCCCCGGCGTGATCTCTCCCTGGAGATGATGTTGCGGATGCTTCGGCTCGGTGTTTCCCTGCCCGCGCCAGCCGATGAGTAAGAGCATCGGCACGGCATAGACCTCCTTGTCACAAAGGCTTGCAAGCGGGTTTACCGCATTGCCCTCCCCGCTGTTTTGCATATAGACGAGCGGGACCTCTTTTGTGGCGAGATAGTGCCCGGCCGCGATAGCCACCGCATTACCCTCGTTTGCCGCGATCACCGTGTTTTCTGGATAATTCGCGAGGGCATGGTTGCAAAAGCCGTTTAAGTAGGAGTCCGGAACACCGACGTAGTAATTGACTCCGTGACTCTGTAGTTGTTCAAATACGCGTTGTTGATCTAACATTTATTGTTTTCCTTTATACAATGTAAAATACTCCGGGCTGTCCGCCTTGCAGATGCCCCAGGCTTCTTCAAAAGCGTCTAACAGTTTAGACGAAAGCGGATCCTTTTTAATCGCCTCCAGATTCTGTGTCAGATGCGAGAGCTTTGATGCCCCCAAGATCACCGCATCACCGCGGGACGCATCGAGCATGGAGTGATGTACAAGCCACCTGAGCACCGCCTCTACAATCGAGATTCCCTCCGCATCGGAAGCGTTCTTTAAGACCTCTACCGCATCAAAGTAGCTCTTCTTCCAGTATCTATTCTGATACCCCGGCCGGTGGGTAAACCTGCCGTCGGTCGGCGCATCCTCAAAGCGCGCATAGCGCCCGGTGAGCAGACCGCCCGCCATGGGATTGTAGGCATAATAGCGCATGCCGAAATGATTCAGACACGCGTTTAACTCGACCTCCGCCTTCCTCGTGAGCGGATTGTACATCCCCTCAAACACCGTGGGCTTTATCCAGCCGTTTTTATCACAGATATACCACACATCCGCCACCATCCAGGCAGGGAAATTGGAGAGTCCGAGCTCTTTAAACTTGCCCTCCTCATGGAGCTTTGCGCATGCGGAGAGCACGGATGTGACCGGCGTTGCCGGATCCGGGAAGTGCAGATACAGCGTATCCACGCAGGGAAGCTTCAGCCGCTCCAAGGATTCGTTTAACTGCATGAAGGCCGCGTCCGCATCCAGCCTGCCCGTGATGCGCGG
>CACZPL010000010.1 GCA_902783015.1 uncultured Lachnospiraceae bacterium | reverse complement strand
GATACTATTATGTCGGAACCACGGGCGCCATGCAGATTCTGGTCATGAATAACGGACTGAAGGATGTAAGAACCTTGGAGGAGGTAAACTATGCCGACAGCATCACCGCAGATCGCGAGGGACATGTGGCAGCCGTAGCATCTGACGGTCGTCTCTTCCTTTTGAGAGATTGCAACATCGAGGCTGAACTGCAGTTACCCGGGGAAGAAGAGGTGTTCAACTGCTGTGCGTTTGCACCGGACGGGACGCTCATGGTAGGTACCTCCACCAATCGGATTTACAGCTATGATGTCTCAGACGGTGATCTGAAGCAGGTCAAGGTCATAACCTGCGAGGATGTCAACAGCATTAATAACCTGAATTATCTGGAGGACGGAACTCTGTTTATATCCACCGATAGCGGGGTGTCCTACATAGACCGTGCCGGCTATCACAAGTTAAATACCAATGAGTTCAACAACTCTATAGACAACATGCTTTACGATTATCAGGGAAACCTCTGGTTTACGTCCTCGAGACTGGGCCTCCTTCGACTGGCGAAGTCTCCGTTTAAGGACGTGTACGGTGCCATCGGTATGGAGCGCCGTGTGGTCAACACCATTGTCTCCTGGCAGGACAATTACTATATAGGCACCGATAAGGGCTTGGATGTGATTGATAAAGCCTGCAGGAATCAGATCAGGAATGATCTGACCAAGGAGCTTGACGGGAAGCGTATCCGTTGTATGTACGTGGACGGCAACGATCATCTGTGGGTATGTACTTACGGTAGCGGCCTTATGGAGTATGCGCCAGACGGAAAGTCATGGAGTTATAACGCCGAAAGCGGAAGCTTCGGAAACCGCGCAAGGATTGTCACGGGTCTTTCGGACGGAACGATCATAGCGGCCGGGGACACGGGCATCAGCTATATCAGGGATCACAAGATCATCAATACCATTCGCAATGAAGACGGTCTGATCAACTCCATGATCCTGACGATCACCGAGCAAAGCGACGGTACCATATTGGCCGGTACGGACGGTGACGGTATCGCCGTATTAAAGGACGGGAAGGTGGAAAGGATGCTTACCCGTGATGACGGTTTGAGCAGCGGCGTTATCCTTCGAACGATCAAGGATCCGAAGTCCGAGGGCGTGTTCATTGTCACAAGTAACGGTCTGTGTTACCTTGGACCGGACGGAGCTATTCGTGAGTTTGATAAATTCCCCTATTATAATAATTACGACATCTGGGTAAAGGACGAGGATACCCTTTTTGTCATGTCCAGTGCCGGTATTTACGTGGTAGAGCGGGATGAACTGGTCGAAGGCGACGAGATAGCCTGGGAGCTGCTTGACGCGAGAAGAGGCCTCGGAACCTCCCTCACCGCAAATTCCTGGAATTATTTCGACGGAAAAGATGAGCTGTTTCTGCCATGTGATACGGGTGTTTATATCATTGACGTGGAGAAATACAACAGCGATGTCCGCTCTTACCGTATGCAGCTGGCCGCTGTGCGTCTTGACGGCGTAAACCAGCCACTTGCGCGTGTCGGCGCTATCACCATAGGTCGCGGCGTGAACCGCGTGGAGCTCTCTCCGGAAATATTGAACTACACCATCCAGGACCCCAATGTCGGCTACTTCCTCGAGGGCTATGACACGCAGTGGACGAAAGTACCTCAAAACAGCCTGAATAATATTATCTATGCGAATCTTCCGGCCGGCAAGTACACCTTCCATCTCGCGATTCTTGACAGCGCGGGAGAAAAGGTGCTTGAGGAGCGAAAGTTTGAGATCGAGAAGGTCGGTGAGATATATGAGCAGCGGGGCTTTATCGTTTTTATGCTGTTGGTTCTCTCGCTTATGATCGTATGGTTTACCTGGTTTTTTATACAAAGGATCTTGAACAATCAGCGGATCAAATTGAATATGGCCAATGAGACGGTCGTTGCGATCGCAAATGCCGTCGATGCCAAGGATGTCAGAACACATCAGCACTCCATGCGAGTTGCCGAGTATTCGGCACTGATCGCGCAGGAAATGAACTGCTTTAAATGGTGGCAAAGAAACAAACAGATCTCCAACCTGAGGAAGGCTGCACAGCTTCATGATATCGGAAAGATCGCTGTTCCGGACAGCGTGCTGAACAAGGTGGGCAGACTGACCGACGACGAGTACGCGAAAATGAAATCCCACGTGATCCGCGGGGCCGAGATTTTAAAGGACTTTACGCTTGTGGAAAACGTAGAGGTCGGCACGAAATACCATCATGAGCGTTATGACGGGCGCGGTTATCCCGACGGATTAAAGGGTGACGAGATACCGCTTTATGCAAGGATCATAGCGGTCGCCGATGCGTTTGATGCCATGACATCAAACCGTGTCTACCGCAATCATATGGATACCGATTATGTTATGACCGAGATGAAGCGCGGCAGCGGCTCGCAGTTTGATCCGGAGGTGTTGGACGCCTTCCTGCGACTTGTTGACAAGGGAATCATAAACTTAGATGAACTCTACGCGCAGAAACGTGCGGAGATCAAGCAGGCGGAGGAGGAAAACCCTGACGCGCAGGCGGAGCTAAGACGCCGAGTGGAAGAGGATAAGAACATTCAGGCTTCGGAAATGAAAGTCGATGTGAAGGACAATAATGAGAGCAACAAAGAGTTGATAGATTCCGAAGATGAGGGAGGTGCTGAAGAATGAAACGCGTATATATAACAACAGCATTGACCTGCATTGTCGTTCTGGCCGCGTTTGTCGGCATCTTCAGGCTGCTCAACTTAAACAGCGGAAAGGACCATCTGATCATCGGTTTTGTTTATGACAATGATGAAAGTACTCCTTATACCTATAACTTCTCCCTTGCCAAGGATGCGCTGGAAAAGACATACGGGAAGAAGGTAGAAATATATACCTGCAGCAATGTTCTTGACGAGGAGATGGAGGAACCGTTAAGGGATCTTGCCGGCAATAAGAACTGTGACATCATTTTTTTCAACGGTTACAGCGAGCTGGTAAGGAAGCTGGCCCCCGAATATCCGGACACGGAATTCTGCCAAACCTCTTACATGGATATGAGCGACCAGACGGTTCCCGAGAATTATCACACCTTTAAGGGGGAGGCGTACCAGGGAAGGTACGTGAGCGGGATCGCTGCCGGCGTGCAGATCAAGCAGATGATCGCGGACGGTCTGATTACCGAAGACCAGGCTATTGTCGGCTTTATCGCGGCATTTGATACCCCGGAGGTGATTTCCGGCTATACCGCATTCCTGATGGGCGTTCGTCACGAGATTCCGCAGGCAAAGATGCAGGTGAGCTACACCGGGTCCTGGTGCAGCTATGCATTAGAGAAACAGGCGACGGAAAAGTTTATCGAAAACGGATGCGTCGTCATTACACAGCATACCGATACCATAGGGCCGGCGATCGCCTGTGAGGAGGCGGCACAGAACGGGAAAACGGTTTACCTCATCGGGTTTAGCCAGAGTATGTCCGAGGTGGCGCCCGCCACGTCGCTCGTCACGGCCAGGATCTGCTGGGAACCCTATGTTCTTGGGGCGGTAGAGGCTGTTATGAAAAACAGAAAAATAGAGTCTGTCGTTTCGGGTCATATTAACGGAACGGATGTTTTCGCAGGCTTTGAGGACGACTGGGTTGAAATGGTTGATCTGAACCTCCAGGTCGCAGCTCCCGGTGTCAGCGAAGCCATGGATCAGGCTATACAGGAATTTAAGCGCGGAAACGGTGATTTTGTGTTTAAGGGAGATTATACCGGTGTGAATCCGGATGACCCTTCAGACACCATCAACTTAAAAGACGGATATATCGAAAACGAGAATACCTCATATCCTTTATTCAATTATGTTCTTTCAGACATCGTAACCATAGTCGAATAGTGATGTCCTCCGGGACTTCTTATCACCGCAACCAAGCAGGGAGCATGACATAAGCACGGCACCCACGATCACGAGAAGTTATAAGTCGATATTTATTGTTGGATGACTGAAAATATGGTATAATATCATGCATCATCCGGTTCGTTATTGTCGGAAAAAAGGAGGTAGTATTTATGCGAAAAATGGGGAAACGCCTTATTGCGGGCATAGCAGGACTCAGTATGGCATTCGGGTTGTTCCCGACCGTGTTTGCGTCGCCGATCAAGGCTGAGGCGGCAGCACAGTATGTGGGAGAGACGAGGACACATCTGCCCGGAGACGGCGACTGGTTTTCCGAGATGGGCTTTTATGAACTGATCGTCGGGGCAGAAGATAATGAGTGGTTCGGTGCGCAGGTAACCTCTGTCACCGTGCCGAAGGCATACAAGGACTATGTATGGGTTGTGGCAGGCGATGACGGAGATGGCGACGGAACACCGGACGGATTCCAGATCGAGACAAGATTCGACCGGGATGATGAGACGCAGACAATGGTGCATAACGGTGCCCAGAACCAAAAGGATGCGGTCGGCAAAACGATCCCGCTTACAGTCGGCTTTGACAATCATGAAGGGTTGACCGGCAAGGCAACCGTTTACTGGGAGATCAAAGACAGTATATGGGAGTGCAACTCCTACGATAATCACGGCGCAAACCACGAGGTACTGCCGGACATGACCACGGATATCACATTCTCTGCGACTCACAGGACCGCAACCTGGCGGGATGATGAATCGTTCTGGGATACGCGGGAAGAAACCCCGGACGATCTTACCTGGGAGTTTTCCGTAAACCCGGAAGAGGCGCAGAAAATCAGCTATTCATCGAACAAGAACGTGCTCACCGTTTCCGCGCCGGCGCTTGAACCTGACAGTGATCCGAATGAGATCTACGGCGATAATATTGTGTATGTGAAAGCCTATGAAGGCGGAGCACAGGTGATCGAGGATGACAGGTGCATCAGAGTGTCGGAATCCTTTGACGGCTTTTTCCCGATCCGCTTAAGAGATGAGATCCCTTCGGATTTACAGGTGTTTGAATCCAGGATGGTGAGACCGCAGGTGCTCACATACTCATTGGAGCATCCGGAGGGTGTTGCAAACCCGGATGCAAGCTTTGAGTGGACGTACGACGAAAATACCCTGAGCATCGTGGAGGTTGAAGAAGGTTCATACCTCGTGACCAGAATGTCACCAAATGAATCCTTTATTCAGCTGAAAGCGAGATTCAAGGATGCCGTCGGAGAAGACAGAGAGCTCTGGACGGAGGCAAACGTTGACAGGTTTGACGGTGACGCGAGTGATATCACGACCGACAATTCCGTGTTTATGCTCTTTGACGAGGATACAAGTAAAACATTTACACTTGATACGACGTATCTTGATAAAGCCTATGCGGAAGGCTGCTACAGTATAGAGTGGAAAGCCGGAAAGGGCGATACGCGGGTGAGTTTTGCAACCGTGTTCGGTAATGACGGAACCGGGTTTACGAAAACAAGTGCTGCCGACGGTATTACGATTTCAGACGACGGAAAGAGTATTACCTTTGACGGTTCCAAGCTCGTGCCGAAGTATTATGTTGAAAAGGATGCAGAGGGCAACCGATATATCGACGGTGCGGATGCGCATGATTTCCTGTTCCTGGAAGCTGTCGTACGCGATCCGAACGGAAACGAATTCGGTATGCCGCTAAATGTCGGGATACGTGTATGCCTCAGCGAATATCAATATGATGATGTGGAGCAGTCGGATCGCTGGGAGAAGATCATGCCGGGCGATGTGCTCTACCTGGATCAGTACTATTACTACGTAAAAAATCCGGAGTATCCGGTGGGCAGATATTTCCCGGTAACGTTGGAAAACATTAAGATTACCGGATACAAGGAATATAATCCCGAAACGGGTGAGTTTTCCGGGGAGAAAAACGCGACGGTTGCGCTTGACACCACGGGCGCTCGTCCCGCACTGAAGACTGTGGAGATTGTTTCCGATCCGTCGGAGGATTACAATGCCTTCGGTTTCAGCAAGGTTGAATATACATACAAGGATTATGACGGCAGAACGCAAAACGGATCCTTTATTGTCGATGTGAGCGGACAAAGGCTTGAAGTCACATTGGACAATGTGACCATGCAGGATGCGCAGTTCGGAAGACTGAATCGTGACAGCTACGGGAACTATGATTATCTTGCGTTTAACGACAACACACTGGAAGCGGATGTCAAGGTGACACGCAGAGCATATGATTTTGCCACAGGTAAGATGAATGTGGAGGATGTGACAAAGGATCTCGTGGAGCTTTCCATGGTAGCCGATGACAGAGAGAACATCGTTTCCTCCTTTAAGGACGGACACCTGACGATCACCGGTAAGAATGACGGAGGCTGCAGAACAGAGATTCATGCCGTGCTCGAGCGATATGAAGACGGAGAATTTTCCGAGAATCTGCAGGTCTTTTCATCGTTCTGGGACAATATGAGATATTATGACGGCCTTGATGGGGACAAACTCGAAGTCGGAAAGCCCTTCAAATGGGACGGCTCCTACTCCTTTAAGTTCTATGACGATGATGGGGTTGTTTCAACGCAGAAGGAGGACTGGCATGCATTCGGCTTCTCCTATGATCCCGCGGAGCTCTCCGTTACCGTAAACGGGGAAGAACTCGGCTCCAAATTCTCGAAGGGTCCCTTTGTGATCACCAAGAAGGTTGACAAGAAGGTTCGCTTCAAGCTGGCAAGAGTCGATTATAACGAGTGGAACAACACCTCCAGATATACAAGCGATTATGAAGATTTCGTGACCGCCGGAACCAGCGTGGCAAAGGTTCTCCCGGAGGTCGACAAGAGCACCGTTAAGCTTACAAAGACCTCGTTGGTATATAACGGTAAGGCACAGACCGTTCAGGTTTCCGACATCAAGGATAAGGACGGAAATGTGATCGACCCGAAGTACTATGATGTGACCGGAAACAAGAAGACCAAGGCCGGAAACTACATCGCAAAGGTTTCCTTCAAGGAACCTTATACGGGCGAAGTATCGCTGAAGTGGTCGATCACTCCTAAAAAACTCACCGTGAGCGGCCTGAAGTTTAAGGACAAGTTCTATGACGGCTCCAAGTATATGGTGCTTGCGAGCCAGACACCGAAGGTGTCGGGCGTAATAAGCGGCGATAAGGTAACTGTAAAGACTACACGTGCCGACTACGTGATCACAGGAACAAAGAGTGCGGGAAGCAAAAAGAGAAAGCTGACCGTGGGATCGTTCGTGCTTTCCGGCGCAGACGCGGCAAACTATAAGCTTTCCGCAGGCGTCACGGTAACCGGTACCATCAAGAAGGTCACGGTAAGCAAGGTAACACTTACAAAGAATGAGGTTTCCTACACAGGTGCGGCACAAAAACCGGTGATCAAGGTGATCACGGGTAACGACGGCAAGAAGATCCTTGCAAAGAACTGTACGATCAAGTACTTAAGAGACGGCAAGGAGACGACCGACTTTACCTCGCGGGGTACCATCACCGTTTCCGTTACGGGAGCAACAAACTGGAAGGGCACTGCAAGTGCGACCTACACCATTCGATAGAATAAAGAAGCGGTATATTCGGAAAAACAGATAGGACACCGGGACGACTCTGCATACTTGCGTTTGTCGCAAGTAAGCAGAGTCGTCCCCGTGTTTGAATTTGATCGACAGGCGGAAGCATTCCCGGATGCGCAGTTTGCGCAGGAGAAGCTTGTCAAACGGAATCCGAATGTTTACGAAAGGAAAAGTGATGAAACAGTTTATTGTGACGGGGATGACCTGCGCTGCGTGTCAGAACAGAGTGGAAAAAGCAGTGGGTAAACTGGCAGGCGTCAAAGCGGTCAGTGTTTCGCTCCTCACAAATTCAATGGGCGTTGAAGGTGACGTGCGCGAAACCGATGTTATAAGAGCGGTGGAAGAAGCAGGCTACGGCGCAAGGCTCAAAACCGGTTCACAGGTATCTGAGAATGATCGGAGTACATCCGAAAGGCTTGCGGTCGAGGAAGAGGCACTTAGGGATCATGAGACGCCGAAGCTTGTGAAAAGGCTTATCCGCTCTGTCGGCTTTCTTTTGGTCCTTATGTATCTTAGTATGGGACACAATATGCTGAACCTTCCGGTTCCGAAGTTCCTTGAGCACAACCATCTCGGACTTGCGCTGACCCAGATGCTCCTTGCGATCATCGTAATGTACATCAACAGGGCGTTTTTTATCTCCGGTTTCAGATCGCTGTTTCACGGTAGTCCCAATATGGATATGTTGGTGGCACTTGGCTCATCGGTTTCCTTCGGCTGGTCTTTATTTGTCATTTATAAAATGACGGTTATGATCACAGAGGGGACAGGAAACGCGGAGCTGATGGAGATTTATCACAGTCAGCTTTACTTTGAGTCGGCAGCCATGATCCCGGCCCTCATCACGGTCGGAAAGACGCTCGAATCGCTCTCAAAGGGAAGAACCACGGATGCCTTAAAGAATCTGATGAAGCTTGCACCCAAAACGGCCACCGTGGAACGGGACGGAAAAGAAACGGTGGTTGAGATCGATGAGGTGCGGACGGGAGATATATTTGTTGTAAAGCCCGGAGAGTCGATCCCGGTCGACGGGACGATCATTGAGGGAGATACCGCTGTAGACGAATCGGCACTTACGGGGGAGTCCATTCCCGTGGATAAGACCGTCGGCGACGGTATCAGCGCTGCCACCATAAATCAGTCAGGGTTCATTCGGGCAAAAGCCGCCCGTGTCGGTGAGGATACAACCTTTTCGCGGATCATTCAGATGGTCAGCGATGCGGCTGCCACAAAGGCGCCGATCGCCAGGATCGCAGACAGAGTTTCCGGTATTTTTGTTCCTGCGGTCATAGCAATAGCTGCCCTGGTATTCATCATCTGGATGGTTCAGGGCACGGGAGCGTCCTTTGCGCTTGAACGTGCCATCAGTGTGCTTGTCATCAGCTGCCCGTGTGCGCTGGGCCTTGCCACGCCCGTCGCGATCATGGTGGGGAACGGTGTGGGCGCCAAAAACGGGATACTCTTTAAGACAAGCGAGGCTATGGAGGCTGCCGGTAAGATACAGATCGTGGCGCTTGATAAAACAGGGACCGTCACGGCGGGAAAACCCGAGGTGACGGATGTCATTCCCGCGGACGGTGTGACAAAGGAGGCGCTTGTCGAGACAGCCTACCTGCTTGAGGTGAGGAGTGAACATCCGCTTGCCAAAGCGGTAGTCAGCTATGTGGCTGATCCACCGTGTCCCGTGCAGCCTGTCATTAACTGGAAGGCACTTCCGGGGAGCGGTATCACCGCCGAGCAAAACGGGCAGGTCCTGTTTGCGGGTTCCGGAAGGTTTATCCGCACCGTATGCAAGATCGATCGGACGATGGAGCAAACGGAAACCCGCCTTGCGGAGGAAGGCAAGACTCCCTTGTTTTTCGTAAGGGACGGTAAGCTCCTCGGTTTGATCGCGGTAGCCGATGTCATTAAGGAAGATTCCGCACAGGCTGTAAAGGAACTGAAGAATATGGGCATTGAGGTTGTCATGCTGACCGGCGACAACGAGAAAACAGCCCGTGCGATCGGAAGAGCGGCGGGCATTGACAGGGTGATCGCCGGGGTGCTGCCGGACGGCAAGGAGGCTTATATAAAGAGCCTGCAGGCGTACGGTAAAGTGGCAATGGTCGGCGACGGCATCAACGATTCCCCCGCACTTACCCGCGCGGATATCGGAATTGCGATCGGGGCAGGCGCGGATGTTGCCGTGGACTGTGCCGATGTGGTTCTCATGAACTCCCGACTCACGGACGTATCAGCCGCTGTAAGGCTCAGTCGGGGAACGCTTAAAAATATATATGAGAATCTGTTTTGGGCATTTGCCTACAACGTGATCCTCATACCTATGGCAGCAGGACTGTTTCGCGGGATTCAAATGAATCCGATGTGGGGCGCGGCAGCCATGTCGCTGTCGAGCTTCACCGTCTGCATGAACGCGCTGCGACTGAATCTATGTAAAGTACACGACGGATCCCGCGACCGCAGGTTAAAACATCCTGCGATACCGGAGAATGTGCAAGTGATAATGAAAGAACATAATGAAACGGAGGAAACGAAAATGACAAAGACACTGAAGGTAGAAGGAATGATGTGTGAGCACTGCGAGGCGCGAGTGAAAAAGGCGCTTGAGGCAGTTGCCGGCGTTGAAGCAGCGGTAGCGGATCACAATGCAAATACTGCGGTTGTAACACTGAGCGAGGACGTGGCAGAAGACGTGCTGCGCAAGGCCGTAGAGGATCAGGACTACAAGGTGCTTGGAGTAGAGTAAGATTTTTCCGATGAAAATATACTTCTTAAGAACTTCTTAATGTGTCCTGTGATATAAACGAATTGTAAACAGGCGGGATACATGAAAGGAAGGCCAAGATGAAGAAAACAATACTGTCAGCGAAAAATGTACAGAAGACCTTTTCCGATAACGGAGTACAGGTGCATGTATTGTCGAATGTAAATGCTGAAATCTATGCCGGAGATTTTACGGTGATCATGGGAGCGTCGGGCTCGGGAAAGTCCACGCTCCTTTATGCGCTTTCGGGCATGGACAAGGCGACGGCGGGAGAAGTGCTATTTTACGGAGAAGAAGACGCTCCCGTGGATTTAACGACGCTTAAGGAGACAAAGCTTGCGGCTCTGCGTGTAAGGGATTTCGGCTTCGTGTTCCAGCAGATGCACTTGGTCAGCAATCTGACACTGTTTGAAAATGTTGCGGTGACCGGATATCTGGATAAAAGAAAAAGTGCATCCGAGACGAGAGCGAAGGCAGAAGAGCTTTTAGACCGTGTGGGATTAAAGGAAGTAAAGACGCATTTACCCGCCAGGGTTTCCGGCGGTGAGCAGCAAAGATGTGCCATCGTCAGAGCGGTCATCAACAGCCCCACGCTCCTGTTTGCGGATGAGCCCACAGGCGCATTAAACCGCAACAATACAAAGGAAGTCTTAAATCTCCTCACGGAGCTGAATGACGGCGGTCAGAGCATCGTGATGGTCACGCACGATATCAAGGCAGCGTTAAGGGCTAACCGGCTTCTCTATCTGGAGGACGGAAATATCGTGGGCGAGCTGGAGCTTACGAAGTACGGTGAGACGGATGCGGGCGGAGAGAAGATCCAAAGCGACAAGGCCCGGGAGGCACAGGTCAACGCCTGGCTGGAATCTCTTGACTGGTAGGGGGTGACGCAGATGGAAATCTTCACTCTCGTAAAAGCAGAGATCAGAAACAGAAAGGGTATCTTCTTCGGCTTCATGCTTTTGACCGCACTGATCGTGGTGAGCACCATGACCATGCTGGGCGTAAACAAAAACTACGACGATGCCATGGACCGCGCGTTTAAGGTTGAAGACAAGGGAGAACTGTTCACATATTTTCGCTACGGTGTTTACACCAATGAGATGCGAGCGCGTTTAAAGGGCAGCGAACTGGTAGATAAGGTCGAGGAATACCCGGAGATCACCGGTGCAAACATTAAATGTAACGGAAAAAGCGACGGCAACGGCTATTATGTGCTTGCCATGTTTGATACCCTCCCGGTATACAACGAGTCAGCAGACGGTTTTGTGAACCTGAAGGGAAACTCGGAAACGATAGAACCGCTTCCGCAGGAAAACCGTTTGAAAAAGGGTGAGATCTATCTGCCCTACGGCCTGAAATCGAATTATAACGCCAAGCCCGGAGATAAGATCAGCATGGAGTTCCTGGGCGAAACAAGAGAATTTACGATCAAGGGTTTCGTGCAGGAAGCTTTTATGGGCACCAATATCATGGGCTATAAGACCGTGTTCATCAGCCCGGAAGAATTCACGGAGCTTCGGGAAGCGGTAGTCGGACGCATCGAGAGCGACAGTGATATCTGGTCATCGGGTGAAGTGGTCTACGTATTTTTCTCGGACAAGGCGGATGACTCCGTGCTCGTCACGCTTCGCAAGCTGAACCTGGAGACCAAGGTTGCGGATCTTGCGTGGGCAAATGCAGACCGCGAGAGCTCGGAGCATTATACGGGCATGTTTATCAAGATCATCCTGGCGGTGGTAACGGGCTTCGGAGTTCTGTTGTTTATCATCTTCCTGATCATAGCCGGGCATAACATCAGCACCGAGATGGACATAGATTATGTAAACCTGGGAATCCTGAAAAGCCAGGGCTTTACCGACAAGATGATCCGCAGAATGTACATGCTGGAGTACCTTGTATCGGAGATGATCGGCATCCTGATCGGAATGATCGCTTCCGTTCCGGTGGAGCGTATCATGAGCAGGCTGTTCTTCTCCATGACGGGGATATTGCCCATGCACAACATGATGATCGTTTACGGTCTGCTTCTCTGCGCGATCCTGTTCTTTGTCACGGCGCTTTATATTCGAATCTTTACAAGACGGATCGCAAAGGTGACACCGGTCAAGGCTATTACGAACGGCAAGGATGATTTTTACTTCTCGAACCGTTGTAATGCGCCCATCACGAAGCGCGGCCTCATGTTTTCCCTCGGACTTCGGCAGATCACATCCGCACCAAAGCGTTACATCAGCATCACACTCGTGACCACCCTGCTGATCTTTATGGTGATCACATCGCAGCTCATGTCCGGGTTTATCCGATCTAAGGATGCGCTTGCCTCCATGGGGGAGCCCTTCTGTGAGATTAACTTTGCACCCGTGGGCAGTGAAGTGGATTTTCATGTAAAAGACATCGAGGACATCGTTTTAAAGTATACAAAGATCCGCGGAAGAATGTACAAGACGCATTTATATGTGTCGATCAACGGTGAAAACACCCTCGTGCAGATCAAGGGTTATCCGGATGAGCTTTCTTCCGTATATCGCGGCAGGGAGATCAAGTATGACAATGAGATCGTGATCACAGAGCAGATCGCAAAGCTGCTGGGTATTGATATGGGCGATACCGTCACGGTTGCGCGCGGAGATATCAGCGCAGAGTATGTGGTGGTGGGCATCTATCAGACGATGAACGATGTGGGTAAGGCAATCTCCATGTCTCTGGACGGCTTTTCACGCCTGAGAAAGGATACGACGGAAAAATACACGGTGGACATGCTGAATATGTACGGCATATCTGTCGAAGATGAAGATGCCGGTCCGAAGATCAAGGAGGAGGTAAAGGAAAAGTACGGCGACGATGTGGCCATCGAGACCTATAAGTACTCCGATATCGACAAGAGCGACGGACCGAACGGCAGCGAATTCTACACGGCGGCAGACGGCTCTGGATATCTGATTTATGCTTTGACATTTATCTTCGCGCTTGTTACAGTAATCATGATATGTGCCAAGACTTTCATTCAGGAACGCAGGGATATCGCCATCACGAAGGCTATGGGCATGAAGGCTTCCTCAATCCGTTTGCAGTTTGCCCTGCGATTTGCCCTGATCGCTTTGATCAGTGGTCTGATCGCCTGCGGGATCGGCAGATGCCTGTCCCACAGATTGCTGGCGCTGATATTCTCCCTGTTTGGAGCTCCGCACATCGTGCTTACCTACAATCCGGCGGCATTCATTGTACCGGTTCTGGTGTTTACGGTTTGCTACATGCTGTTTGGCTATATGTCCGCGCGCAAGGTAAAACGTGTAAGCCCCAGAGAACTGATCATGGAATAAGGGAGCGGGCCATGAAGAGAATATTGATCGTAGATGATGATCGGGCACTTTCCGATATCATGCGGGATATGCTGGAAAACTATGAATATGAAGTGGAACAGGCAGGCAGCGTGGACGAGGCGTTCACGCTGCTTACCGATAAAAAGTTCGAGATGGTTCTTTTGGATATCAATCTACCGGACGGGACGGGCTTTGACGTATGCACCGAGCTGCGCAGAGTCTCTGCCGTTCCGGTTATTTTTGCGAGTGCTCGAAGCAGTCTCGATGACAAGGTGACGGGCTTTGAGGCCGGCGCGGATGATTACCTGCCCAAACCCTACTCCTTAAAGGAGCTTCTCGTGCGCGTAAACGCGCTGATGCGAAGAACCTACGGCATGGGAGAAAAAGAGGAGCAGGTGTGCTTCGGGGATGTTTGCGTGAACCTTTCCGCGAGGAATGTGACAAAGGGCGGTCAGCCCGTGAACCTCTCCCTCAAGGAATTCGATCTGCTGGCTTATCTTTGCCGCAACAAGGGTGTGGCCGTTGAGAAGGACAAGCTCATCAGCGAGGTATGGGGGGCCTTCAGTGAGGTGGAGGCATCTACGCTGACGGTACACATCCGATGGCTCCGTGAGAAGCTGGAGGACACACCGTCCAAACCCGAACACATCAAGACAGTCTTTAAGGTTGGATACAAGTTGGAGTAGACCATGAATAAAAAACTGATCGCCATCGGAATCGTATATTTGATCGTCATCGGGATCGTGACCGGAGCTATCCTGATCCTTGTGGGCGGTGAGAAAAAAGAAGCAGAGGACAGAAACCGCACCCTCGCGGTATCCGTAAACGAGATCAGGCAGAGTATCGCGGCAGGGGATACGGATGCGGCGCTTGCTGCCTGCGACAGTCTGACAGACGATACCGATGAACAGAATAAAAGAGATTTTTGGCTGCTTGTCATACCTTTGCTGGTGAGCGTCGTTTCTGTGATCATCACGCTTGTCTATATTGATAGACAAGTGTTGAAGCCCTTCCGTGACCTGAAGGATTATGCCGCTGAGGTTTCCAGAGGAAATCTGGAGCTTCCGCTTACCGTGAGCCGCGGAAACTACTTCGGGGATTTTACCTGGGCCTTCGACAATATGCGCCACGAGTTGATCAAAGCCAGGGCAGCGGAGCGAGAGGCTGTGCAGAATAACAAGACCGTCATCGCGACACTGTCGCATGACATCAAAACACCCATAGCGTCCGTACGGGCCTATGCGGAAGCCTTCGAGGCCAATATGGATACCACGCCGGAGAAGCGTCAGAAATATCTTTCCACCATGATGCAGAGGTGCGATGAGGTGACAAAGCTGACCAATGATCTTTTCCTGCATTCTATTTCCGAGATGGACAGGCTGGAGGTACATGCGGAGCAGACGGACCTGGTAGCCTTTATGCGGGAGGATGTGGCCGGATTGTTCGTGAATGAGACATGCAAGATCACCTATACCGCGAAGGAGGGCAGTACATCGTTTGAGGAAATGCAAGAGACGCTCTATGTAAATGCGGACAGAAGGCGGTTGCTGCAGATCATGGAGAACCTGAAAAACAATGCGGAAAAATACGCAAAGACAAAGATAGAGATCGAGATTGACACCGAGAGAGACGGAGAGGTGCAGATCCATTTCCGGGATTTCGGTCCGGGCATTCCGGAGGAGGAGATCCCGTTTATCACCGGAAAATTCTACAGAGGTAAAAATGCAGGGCAGGAAAACGGCTCGGGACTCGGCTTGTACATTGTGAATGAACTCGTCCGGAGAATGAACGGGAGCCTTGCTCTGTACAACAAGACTCCCGGTTTGGATGTGGTTCTCACACTGGATACGGTTTAAGCGGCGCATCCGCAGAGCCGATATCCCGGTATTAATAGGGAGTGTCTATGGCTTCGGCCTTTGCCACTGCGTCTTCAAGCGACAGTCCCGTGAATTCCTGTGCGCGGAAAATCCTTCCGGATTTCTTATCATCCGCAAAAGCGCCGACAATGATACCCGGAATCGCGGACTCCGGTGTGTTGGGGGCATTCTGACCGCCGAGATCTGTCTGACACCATCCCGGATCTGCAAGGGAGATCATGACATCCGTGCCATCGATCTTGTATCCGAGATCGATCGTCACCTTGTCCAAGGCTGCCTTGCTCGCGGAATATCCGGCCTGCTCTGCCTCAAGAGCGATACCGCTCGTCGTGTTGACGATGCGTCCGAAACCGCGCTCGATCATCTTCGGCAGAAAATGATACACGACCTGCATCGGTGCGACTGTGTTGATCGCAAAGCTGATCGGATAATCCGAGAGCGGTGTGTTTAAGAAATCCGAACGATATCCGATCTGCATTCCGGCGTTGTTTAAAACGATATCGACCTGTGTTCCCTTTTGATCGATCTCCTGCAGCATGGCTTCTACGGAAGCGGGGTCTGCAAGCTCCGCACTGACGGAGTAGGCTTCAACACCAAGCGCTAAAACCTCTTTAAGAAGTGCGTCTGTTTTTTCCTTTGTTCTTCCGTGCAGGATGAGATTGCATCCCTGCTTCGCCATAAACAGTGCGGCAAGCTTTCCGAGTCCCCTGTTCGCGCCTGTGACGATCGCCCATTTTCCTTTTACGTCTACCATGATAGAACCCTCCGTTTCTTTTGTAGTATGATTGGATTATAGATCATTTTACTTGTTATGTGTTGTAAAACTGTGACATTTTTTGCGGTTTTATGATTTTTTTTGCTTTTTTGATCCGACAAACAGAATAGGGTTGATTTTTTTTTATACAAGTGATAATATGTCTGACTGAAAGGTTAGGACATGCTAACTTTTAAATGGTACAGATAAACCAACTCCGCTTTTGCGGAGTTTAAAAATACACACTGGGTTAGCATTTGCTAACCAATGACAGAAGATACGATCGGAGGTGATAGCATGGGATCGGGACTTACAGATGTGATCATAATAATCATCATCCTGTTGATCGTTTCGCTTGCCGTCAAGTATTCCATCCCGCACTTTAAGGGAGAGGGAAGCTGCTGCGGAGGCGGTGGAAAAGACAGACTTATCAAGCCGAAGAAGCTTGATAAAGTGGTTGCCACGAAGGTGATCGGGATCGATGGCATGATGTGTGATCATTGTGCCGCGCG
>CACZPL010000009.1 GCA_902783015.1 uncultured Lachnospiraceae bacterium | reverse complement strand
GTCATATTTTACAGGGCGAAGCAAAGCACCTCCGACTCTCGAAATCTCCATTTTCTCACCGTGAAACGTCTTTTCGGGGTCGAAATATTGTACCAATTCGGGATTACCGATCTGCTGGTTGGTCAGCCTTACGCGCTGAAAGACTTCATAGGCATTTTCGTCCAGCCGCTCCGGATGAGCCACCTTTTTTCTCATTGTTATGATGGACGGACTGGTTCCCGGAGGCGCCTTTACCTTCATTTCCTTCGCCGTTTTATTTTCGTTATCCGTAGCATATCCGACCAGGTCTCTACGCTCAAGGAGCTTGTCCATAAATGCTTCCATCTTATCACCGGGGCGATAAAGCTCGATTTTTGAACTCTCGCTCATCTTTCCGATGTTAAGATATTTCTTTAACATGATCAGATTCTGCATGAAGTTTGTCATATTCCTGGAGATATCCACCCCATGGTCACTGTCTCTGAGTTCCTCGAGCTGCGTGGGCGTCATCTGATCAAGGGACGAACTTCGAAGCGATGCATAATACGGACTGCCGTAAACCTCAAGGGCAAGCGATGAAAGACTTTTTAAATACTCACAGGCATCAATCTTGACCACCAGCTTCATTTTGGTCTCGGCAGAAAGCTCTCCTCCCACGCTTTCATAATCCCGCAGGATATTGCGCATGATCCAGCCCGCGCTCAGCTTGCTCGCCATGACGGGAGACTTCTCCACAAGCTCCTCTATGGACTTAAACTCAAAGTCCTTCATATCGATCTTCATAAACCGGTCTATGGTATCCGCAAAGACTTCTTTTTTCATGGCGATATTCTTTTCGTTTTCCGTCCGCTCCTTTCCCGAGAGCTTTTCTGCCTCTTTCCCGGTTTTGACATCGAGCAAAACGGCACCCATAAATCTCTGTATGGGAAGCTTCTCATCATCTCCGTAAAGCTGCAGGGCGTCTATTTCATCGCGGATCAGGATCGGCATACGTTGCTGCTCCTTCGGAAGCTTATCGTTATTCTCCTTGAAGTCTTCTCTGTACTTCGAATAAACCTGCTCGGCAAACTTCTCCTTCTCGGTCTTCTTATTGGCTTCTTCACGTTTCATTTTCTGAAGCTTCTTTACGGTCTTCAGCTTCTTCTTGTATTCCCGTTTTGCCTTGATGCGCTCGTTCCAGCCGATATTACGCCCGTACAGATCCTGATAATCCTTTTCTACCTCTTCGGAGATCTGTGCATCTGCGGGCATTTCCATCTTGGAATACCATTCCCGATCCTTGAGTGCGTTCTCGGCTGTAAGGAGCTTTCGACCGGCTCGCGACATGTTCAGCTCTTCGTTCTGCTGTTCCACAGTCTTCTGCAGAAATTCGGAATTTGTTTCCTCCTGCTCATTCTGGAAGAGATTCAATTGAATATGCGATTTTTTATTCAAAAGCTGCCGGATTTCGTTTGACTCGTCCATTTTTTCACCTCTTTCACAAGCAAGCAGGGGAACGATGCTTTTGTCTCATCAAAGTGAGACAAAAGAACCGTCCCCCTGTCTCTTGTCATTCTAATACTTTTGTTTTCCAAAAATGAGATCCGCATACGGCTCGAAATCGGAACGGGTAAATACCTTACCTACCTTTACGAACTCGTACTTCACGGCCTGCAGATAGTGTACCATGTGCACCTGGCCTCCGGCGTTCGGATCCGCTGCGGCAAGGAAGGCCGCATTCAGAATACAGTTCTTGATATTACCACCCACCAGCTCGTACTTCTCGGCCAAATAGCGGATATCCACATCTTCGGCCAAGGGCGTATCCTTGGGGATGGTGGTGGTCCACAGCATCTCCCGGGTGTCAACATCCGGGAACTGGAACTCCACGATGTATTTCATACGACGGAAGAACGCGGGGTCGATGTTGTGCTTGTAGTTTGTGGCAAGCACGGAAACACCGTCATAACCTTCCACCTCCTGCAGCAAAAGCGCTGTCTTGTTGTTGTTCGACGCCTGGTTGGAACCGCCATCGTCGGAACGCTTCGCAAAGAGGGTATCACACTCATCGAAGAAGAGCACGACATTACATTTCTTCGCCTCGCGGAAGATCATGGAGATGGATTTCTCCGTTTCACCGACGTATTTATCGATAACCTTGGAAAGGTCAACTCTGTATAACTCCAAGTTCAGCTCGTGGGCAATAACCTGCGCACACATGGATTTACCGGTACCGGGCGCTCCGAACAACAGGATGGAAAGTCCGCGGCCGTAGGGGTATTTCTTTGTATAATGCCAGCCGTCGTACACCTGCTTACGGAAGTTCATCTGATCGATGGCGTGCTCCAAGGTCTCGCGCTGGTCATGGTTCATGACGATATCTTCGAAACCGAAGTTTGCTTTGATCTTGGTCGCCTTCTGGGTCAGCTCCGAGCTCATCTGTCCGTAACAGCCCTGGAACAGGGTCGCACGGGAGATCAGAACCTCCTTGTTCATGGTGGCAAGGCTTCTTGCGCTGTAGAGCGCAGACTTGATCTTACCCGGGGTAAACAGGAACTTGGTCGCCATCTCCAGCTTGTCCACATCGTCGCCGAGCTTGTACTTCTGTGCAAAGAAGTTCCAGCACTTCTCACGCTCCTCGTTGGTCGGTGTCGGAATCTCAAGCTCCGTCACCTCTTCCTTTGTGATATCACGCATTGCCAGCTTCTCGCGGCTGATGGCAAATACCAGGATATTCTTCTGCGTGAGCTTCGCAAAGGCCAGATCCATGTAGCCGTAGAATTTTTCTTTTTCGTCCTCGCGGAACTGCAGCTCGTCTAGACAGCAACAGGAGTTGGTGAGGATACACTCTCTCGTCACCGCCCAGAGGGCCTTGTCCACGAAATTAAAGTCGTATACAAAGAGCTTCTTGCAGTTGATGGACACCGCGCCCAAGTGGTTCTCGTCGCAGAAATGACGGATGAAGAACTTGCGGCCGCTGCCCTCGTCTCCGTAGTAGGAGAAGATGCGCACGCCCTCACCGTAGGAGATCTTCATGGCCTCAAGCTGGCCGTCGTTGGCCATGATGGGGTCGAGCTCCTCCTTGGTGGTGAGCATCTTAAAGAAGCGGATATAGTTTTCGTCGAGACGCATCGGATCCTTACCGAAGAGGTAGTCGATGATACGCTTGTCGGGGGAGATGACCGTGGAAAACGGCATGCTCGAAACCACGCGCAGATCAAGGATCGGAAGCAGCGCCTCCAGGCATTCACTCATCTCACCGTAGGCACCGGTGATGGAATAATTCGGTCCGAAGAAAATCTTCGCGGCCGACTCTATGGTCGGGGAGGAAAGACCTCCGTTCTCGTTGATGATCTGGAAAATGCCGGCATAATCCGTCTGTGTGGAGGAAAGCACACCGGCAGCAAAGGTAAAGAGTGCAAAGGGACGCATCGCAAGCTTGTTGGTGAGCTCATAGAAAGGCATGGAAACACCGGCCTTCTGTGTCATCTCTCCGCAGGCAGCGATCCACTCTAAGCGTGCGGATACATCAAAGGCACCGCCGGAGCTCTTCTCACTGCTTCCGGAGCTCGCAACACTCTCCGTCTCCTCCCCCTCGTCTTCGTCCTCGGCGGAATCGGAGAAAGATCCGAGCAGACTCAAAAGGTCATCGTCAAATTCCTCATCGTCGTCCTCTTCCTCAAAGACTTCATCCTCTTCGCTGCTTTCCTCGTCTCCGTAGATCTGCTCATATTTGATGAGCTGTTCGTTACAGGCATCGGACGCGATCTCGAGATCCGGATACAGCACGTTTTTGAAACCGCCCTGCCCGTTGGCGAAGGTGAGCTTCATGTTCTCGAGATAAGCGGAAAGACAGGTGTTCACGCAGTGGAACACATGACGCATATACTCATCGTAGCCGGAAAATGCCTTGATGTCCCTGCCGTCGATCCTGTTTCCGGAATCGGACTTGGCGCCGTCCTGCTTTTCCTTCTTGTCGGAAGCTTTTTTTGCAGTTTTCGGCTCGCTTACCTCTTCTTCCTCTTCGTCGTCATCATCCGACATAAAGCTTTCGAGGTCGGCGAAAAAATCGTCCAAGCTCTCGGTTTCTTCGTTTTTCGTCTTTTTCCCTGCCAATGTTCGTACTCCTATACTGATTCATCGTCACGATCAACGTGAAACACTGCCGTTTTTTCAAACACGCTCTTAGCCGTGTTTAAGGCGTCTTCGTCGTCATCCGCAAAAACGCCCTTATAATCATTTAAAAATCCCCATTTGACCGGCTCGTCATAAGCGTAGCCCATCTCGTCCTCGTCCTGATCCTGCTGCACGTCGTTCTTGCGCTTGTTCTCCGCGTTGACGCGCTTGTTCGCCTCGATCAGACGGTCGTTTAATACTGAATGCAATAATGACATATATCCGCCTCCGATCAAAAGGTAAAAACTAGTCCACTTATTTGGAATCCGATGTACTAGGACGTCGGCAGCTGAATGTAGATTCCCATGCCGCCGCCCGGTGTCGATTTCGCATAGATATTTCCGCCGTAGTACTCGACCACGGCCTTGGCCTGTGCCAGACCGAGACCGTTCCCGGAGATACGGTTGCTTCCCTGATAATTCAGCTCAAAGATATGACCGGTCTCCTCGGCGGAAAGGCCTTCTCCGTTGTCCTTTAATACCACAAAAAGGTCGTCCCCTATCACAGACAGGGTGATGACCAGCATCCCTTGACGGTTCATGTATTTGATGGAATTGTCCACGATATTGCGGAACAACACGCGAAGCAGATTCTCATCCGCCCGCACTAAGATCACATCATCACCGGAGGAAACCTGGACCCGCAGACCTGCGCGAAGCGCGGCCGCACGGAGCTCCTCCGCCACGCTGTTTGCGATATCCACGATGTTGATGGTGGAGAGCATCTCCCGCGGTGTGATATCCTGAGGTAAAATGGAAAGGGCCGCCTCATCCTTACCGGCATTTCGTCTCAGAGTGACAAGCTCGGCATTGGCCTCATCGAGATGACTCTGGAGCTCGGCAAGCTGACCTTTCAGCTCGTCGATCTGTTCCATGTAAGCCACCGTCTCGGACTCCGTGATCGTCTCATCCAAAGCAGCGGAATCGGCTTCATCTCCCGCAGGCGTGCCTGCCGAAAACTGCGCTTCTTCGGATAGATTTTCAAACGGAACCGACTCGCCCGATGCGTCCTCGCCCTCGAGGCGCTCCCGCAATTCGGTGAATTCTTCCTCATTCTCTGTGTCTTCGGTGTCCGGACGCGGCTTTCCGCCACCCATCATGGCCAGCACCATAAAGATGACCAGAAGCAGCGAAAAAGCGCCGAAGGGGATCAGAAATACGACGCCCTCGGAAAACATCCATACGCCGACTGTGACAAGATAGGATATGATCAGCAGATTTAAAACTATGATCTTGCTCTTTTTCATCACATGTTTTACCCCATGGTCAAGATATTGATAAACCCGGTCACCTTAAAGACTTCGACCACAGCCTCGTTGGCACCTGTGATCGTCATGCTGCCTCCCTTGGACTTTGCGGTCTTCTCGCCGATCAGAAGGGCTCTTAAACCCGCACTGGAGATATACTCCACCTTCTCAAAGTTGACTTCCAGTACCTTTGTCTTCTGGAATGCTGTCAGGATCGCCTGCTGCAGCTGCGGAGCGGTGGTCGTATCCACACGTCCCTCCACGTCAAGTCTGATCACGTCCTCAAGTTTTACTTCATTAACCGTCATGATGTTTCCTCCTTCTATTAATAAGAATTAAACCTGTCTATTTTAACTAATATATTGTAGCATAGATAACCTATCGTTGCAAGAAAAAGAATGCCTGAAAGGTGCTTCCGATCCATCCTTGTAAGGTCTGTTAACAAGGGCATATCCCCTTCCGTTTGATTATAATCTAGCCCCTGTATTCGAGCGCCAGCATGGTCAGGTCATCGAACTGCACCGCATCCTTCACAAAGGCGTCTACACCTTCCTTTATATTATTAAGCATCTGCTCCGGCGAAGCGGAGACATCTCTGTTTAAGACCTCCAAAGTCCTGTCGGTGCCGAACATCTCCTGATCCGCGGCAGTCGCTTCCGGTACACCGTCTGTATACACAAAAAGCTTGTCGCCCGGTTTCATCTCAATTACATATTCCTCGTATTCCGAATCATCCATAAAGCCGAGCGGGATCCCGTGAGGCTCCTTAAAGAGTTCAAATTGATCTCCCCTCTTTAAGATCGGATAC
>CACZPL010000008.1 GCA_902783015.1 uncultured Lachnospiraceae bacterium | reverse complement strand
ATCAATTCAGTATCTGTATTAAAACAATTCTTTTTCAAGCTGTGTCATATAGGTTTCGATCAGCTGCATGCGCTTGGTCCACTCCGCACGTGCGGTGTCCGTTTTGCAGCGGCGGATCTTCGGCTTGTTCTTTCTGTAGAACTCCTTGATCCTGTAGTAAGCCTTTTTATAAGTGGGATCGTCCTCACAGGCGGTTGCCATGGAATCCCACATGATGCTGATGGCGCCGACCTCGTCCAAGAGATCCGCATCCATCACGATCTTTGCCTCGAGAGAAAGCTCACGGTCGGAATCCTTGTCCTCATGGATCATAATGATCTCTCCGACCTGCTGAATGATGTTTGCATCCACACCGATGCTGTCCAAATATTCCACGGCCAGCTCCGCGCCGAGCTCTGCGTGGTCACGTTCGCCGGATACATCCCATCCGATATCGTGCAGAAGCGCTGCAAGCACGATGACATCCAGATCGCCGCCCAGTTTGGACTGGAGCTTGATCGCCCAGCGATACACACGCATGGTATGTTCAAAGCGGCTGCGGAAGGGGTAATTACTCGGCCTGCCGTTTTCTTCTGTCATTTTTTTGACATATTCGATTACTTCTGCGTAATTCATATTGTTCGTCCTCTTTTATGTTACGACACGACGCCTTTGTCGTTTATTTAAATCCGTGCGGTCGATGTTGTGATACCCTCATAAGCGTTACCCAGGCAGTTAACTCAGCCCCGGCACCCCTGCGGCACCCGAAAGGTTCTGCTTAGTGCTGCTTCGTTCCCGACCTGACACGGTTCACAGATTTCCGTCGCGCAAGACCAAAACCTCAACGCCACTTACCCGGGGCAGCCTCACAAGAAGCACCCCGAAATCGACCATCACCCCTGCTATAGCGGATTGCAGGTACAGGGCACCGCTAACTCCCCGGCTGCACGGAAATTTTATAACATAGTTATAATAACGTAATAAAGGTCGTAGACATACGCATAAATTATATAGGATATCCCATTTAAAGTCAAGGATTATTCCCAAAATCCGGTTAACATAAATCCATACGGGAGCTTGCATTTTCCCTTGAACTTCCTATTGAAATGTGCGATACTATAGGAAGTTTATTTTGCGAGGTATTCCTATGCACGATTACGGCAATTATGACCCGGAGGTCTTAAAAAAACTCCACCGCGTGGAGATCGGTATGTTAAATGATTTTGCTGCACTCTGTAAAGCGCACGACATCAACTGGTTTGCCATTTCCGGCACCGCCATCGGCGCCGTCAGGCACAAGGGTTTCATCCCCTGGGACGACGATATCGACATCGCCATGCTCCGTGAGGACTATGAAAAATTCGTATCCGTGATGGACAGCGATCCCGAGTTTTCAAAGAAATACGAGCTTTGGGGTCACGAGAGAAAAAACCGTTACTACAACCTGATCCCCGAGCTCATGCTGCGCGGAACGCTCTCCGTCTGTGAGGTGGCACATGCCGGCGGTTACAGGCCGGGCATCATGCTGGATCTGTTCATCTTCGACAATGTCCCGGACAACGCAAAGGAAGCAAAACGCATCATCGACAAATGCTATTATTTAAAGATCTTGTATTTAACCTATAATATCGATTACGGCAAGTTTGCAAAGCGCGAGACCGGTCTGACCCGATACAAGGATTACGTCCTATCCGTGCTGCACAAGCTTCTCAGACTGATCCCGCATTGTGATGAAAAAATATATAAGGCCTTTATGAAGCAGGCGTTAAAAACACGCGGAGCCTCGGACACCTACACCTGTCTGTACGACACCGGCGCCCATATCATGGGGATTAAGAAGAGCAGATCCTTCCCCACGGTATCCGTGCCCTTCGAGGACACGCAGATCCATCTGGTAAGGAATTACAGAGCACAGCTTGCCCGCCATATGGGACGTGACTTCATGACACTGCCCCCCGAGGAAAAGCGGACAAATCATTTCCCGGTGGAGTTTTCATTCGGAGAGGCCGGTGATAAAGCATGAAAATATTGATCCTCTCGGACATCCACGGCAACCTGCAGGCACTCACCACCGTGCTTGACCGCGTTAAGCGGGAGTTTTCCGTAGACGGATGCATTTTGCTGGGCGATCTGATCGATTACGGCATGCATTCCAACGAAGTCGTCGAAATGATCAGACAAATCCCCTGGCCGGTTCTTGCAAACATCCGCGGCAACCATGAGGCTGCGATCTTTTCCGATCAGCGGGACCGTTTTTCCTCGGACCGCGGCAGACAGAGCTCCGCATACACGGAAAGCATTTTGAGCGAAGCGAGCCGACAGTACATCCTGCAGGAAATGCAAAGCGGCGGAAAACACGAGTTTACAGTGGACGGAAAACAGTGTCTGGCCGTGCACGGAAGTCTTGCGGACGAATACTGGAAGAGCATCTTTCCGGACAGCGAGCTTTCCGGCTACGAACCCTATGATTATGTGTTCTCCGGGCACTCCCATTTCCCGCACGTTTTTGCACATTTCTACGCGGCGGATAACCCGGCGACCAGGAACAAAAAGAAGACCGTTTTCATCAACCCCGGCTCCGTGGGGCAGCCCCGGAACCTGAACCCCAGAGCTCAGTTTGCGATCTGGGACACGGGAACCGGCGAGGTTCTGATGTTGTCTAACGAATACGACATCCGGGCCGAACAGGCAGCCTTTACCGGGCAGGTGGATGATTTCTATAAAATACGATTGGAGGCAGGTATCTGATGAATCTATATGTAATTAGCGGTGTAACCGGTATGACGGGCAACGAGCTCGTAAGACAGCTGGTGGGCGAGCACCGCATCATCGGCTTTGACAATTTCTTTGCTTCTTCTATCGATACGGTTTCGGATGTGATAGACAATCCGAATTTTACTTTTCATGAATTTGACCTCAACGATACCGCACAGATGGAGGAGATCAAAAAGGAAGTGCTTGCAGCAAAGGACAGCTGTGAGAAGGTGTTCTACATCAACTGTGCAGCCGTTGTGCACACCGAGCATTTTTACTACGTGAACCGCACCTTTACCACAAACGTGCTGGGAATGAAAGCGTTTTTGGACCAGGCGATCGAGGTCGGGGCCTATGCCTATATCAACTGCTCAACCTCTGAGGTGTATTCCATGAACTCCTGGGCCGAGGGCGGCGTGAAGGAAAGCGATTACATCACGCTTGCGAATGCGGAGCACAGCCAGCGCACCAGCTACGCGACCGGAAAGCTCATGACCGAGTTCTTCCTGCGCGATGCTGTAAACGAAGGACAGATCAAGGGCTGTTCCATCCGATTTGCAAACGTGTACAGCAAGAATGAGCTTTACCCGAAGCACATCATCCCGCATATCCTGATCAGCATCAAGGAGACCGGTTCGGTCACGCTGCTCACGAATTCAAGGACGAACCGCCGCACGTTTTTACACAACATCGACAGCTGCGGTGCCGTGCTGGCGCTGATGAATACGGATGAGGCCTTGGACGGCTCCGCCTATAATGTCGCAACCGACGAGGAGATCTACATCATCGATCTTGTGAAGCTCTGCGCAAAGAAGCTCGGGATCACCGATCCGCAGATCATGTATGACGGGTACCGCGCCTCCGATCCGGAACGCCGCGTGCTCTCCACCGAGAAGCTTCGGACCCGCACCGGCTGGAAGCCGACGATCTCTTTGGACGAGGGCATTGAGATGTGCGTGGAGACTTTGAGGAGAAAGCCATGAAGACATTGATCATTACCGTGGCGGGACTATCCTCCCGGTTTTCAAAATCCGTCGGTCGCGATACCTTAAAATGCATTTACAGCGAGGGCGACTTCTCCGAGTGTCTGCTCTCCCGGCTGCTCCGTCTGGACGACAGCTTCGACAGATACATCATCGTGGGCGGATTCAAATACGCGGAGCTTGTTTCTGCCTGTGAAAAGGAGCTTGCTGCTTACGGTGAACGGCTTGTGCTTGTGGAGAATACACACTTTTCGGATTACGGCTCCGGCTACAGCTTAAAGCTGGGCCTCGCGGAGGCGATCCGCCTGGGTTCCGATGAGATCGTGTTTGCGGAAGGAGACCTCTCCGTGGATTCCGCCTCCTTCAAAAAGGTATCCGATTCCCGGATCAGCGTGCTCACAAGCAATACAGAGGCAATTCTGGCGAACAAGGCGGTTGCCTACTACTTTGATACAAACTACGGCATTCACTACATTTACGATACGGGCCATACGGCGCTTGAGATCAGAGAACCCTTCCTCGCGATCTACAATTCCGGACAGATCTGGAAGTTTACGGGGAAGGATCGGATACAGGCAGCCTTCGATAACGTGACCGATGAGGCATGGCAAGGCACGAACCTGGTTTATATTCAGGCATACTTCGGCGCGCTTTCAAAGGACGATTACGAAGTGGTTCCGTTTGAACGCTGGGTTAATTGCAATACGGTGGAGGATTACAGAAAGACGATATGAAAACAACAGATCAAAAACTTGAGATACTGAAAGATAATGCCGCAAAACGGCGCACGAAGATCATGATCATCGGTCTGGGCAGCGTAGGCAACTACGTGCTCGACTATCTCATGAGCACGGCAGACGAGGGAATCGAGATCATCTGCTGCGGAAGAAATGCGGAAAAGATGGAATCGGACGTGAATATCGTTCGCGTGGCGAGCATGATCCGCAGACAGAACCGCACCAAGGTCACCGTGTGCGGCAACGTGGACTTAAACGATGTGGCAAGCATCGCGGATGCGATCGGCACCTACGATCCGGACATCATCTTAAACTCCAGCCGTGCCTATTCCGGCTTAAAATACGGGAGTATCTCCTGGGCAAATGTCCGTGCCTACGGCATCTGGACACCGCTTTCCATCAAATACACAAAGAATATCATGGAGGCCTACGCGCAGGCACAGTCTAACGCGATAGTCATCAACACCTCCTACTCCGATGCGGTCATTCCCTGGTTGAAGGGTGCCGGCAAGTCCTACCCGGATTTCGGAAGCGGCAACGTGAACCACCTGCTTCCGCGCATCAAATTCGCGGTTGCAAAGCAGCTGAACATCGAGGATTACTGGAACGTGGATATCACCTTCGCGGTCGCGCATTTCCACGATGTGGTGATCAGTAAGGAGGGACACACGGAGGGACTTCCCATGCTGATCGATATCCGCTACGACGGAAAGCCGGTCAGCGTTAACATGGACGAAGTGTTTAAGGCCTGTGCCATCGCCATGCCGGTGGATCAGAAGCGCAACATGATGAACGCTTCCAGCAATTTCGAGATCATGCAGGCCGTGCTTAATGCGGTGCGTTCCGATAAGAAAACAAAGCTGCATTGCCCCGGTGTGTTCGGCGAGATCGGCGGCTACCCGGTGATCGTGGACGGCACACGGGCCTACATCGACGAGAGCATCTTCTCGCTTGAGGACATGCGCCGGAAAAACCGCGCGTCCATCTATCTCGACGGTATCGAGGATGTGAAGGACGGCGTCCTCACCTACACAGATGAGCTCATCGCCAAGGTCAAGGACCGCTTCGGCGCCGACCTGATGAAAACGGTAGCCTTCGATGAGATCGATGCGGCAGCGAACTTCCTGATCGAAAATATAATCAAACCTAACATACAGTAAAACGTCACGAAGGAGAGTATCATGAGCACAGTCTATACTTGCTTTTCCACCGACGTCATTCATGACGGTCATCTGAATATCATAAACGAATGCAAAAAGTACGGCGATGTCACGGTCGGTGTCATGAGTGATGCCGCCATGATGCAGTTCGACCGCTTCCCCAGCGTATCCCTTGAGGAGCGCCTTGCCATGGTACGGGATATCCCGGGCATCAAGGACGTGATCGTACAGGAGAAGGTCCTGTACAACGACGTGATCGAGCAGCTGCACCCGGACTATGTGGTGCACGGCGACAACTGGTGTTCCGGTGTGCTTGCGCCCATCCGTGACAATGTGGAACAGCTGCTTTCCGCTTACGGCGGAAAGATCATCGATATCCCCTACACCTATAATCCGGCAGTTAAAAAGATCGACGCAAGGGTACGGGAAAAGCTGGCCATGCCGGAGTTTCGCCGCGGCAGGCTGAAAAAAGTTCTCGCCATGGGCGATGTCGTAAAAACCATCGAGGTACACAGCGGCCTGACCGGCCTGATCGCCGAGAAAACCGTGGTGGAGGAAGGTGGAGAATTTCATCAGTTTGACGCCATGTGGATCTCCTCCCTCTGCGATTCCACTGCCAAGGGCAAACCCGACATTGAACTTGTGGACATGACCTCGCGGTTTCGCACCATCGATGACGTGATGGAGGTGACCACCAAGCCCATCATCTTCGACGGCGATACCGGCGGACTCACAGAACATTTTGTCTACACCGTTAGAACATTGGAGCGCATGGGCGTTTCGGCCATCATCATAGAGGACAAGGTTGGCTTAAAGAAAAACTCTCTCTTCGGCACGGAGGTCAGCCAGACACAGGACGAGATCCCGCATTTCTGCGAGAAGATCCGAGCAGGCAAGGAGGTTCAGCTGACGGATGACTTCATGATTATCGCGCGAATCGAGAGCCTGATCCTCGAGCAGGGGATGGAAGATGCCTTAACACGTGCCTTTGCCTATGTGGAGGCCGGTGCCGACGGTATCATGATCCACAGCCGGAAGAAGGATCCCTCGGAGATCCTGACCTTCTGCGACAGGTTCCGCGAGAAGGTGAAGGATATCCCGATCGTGGTGGTTCCGACGTCATTTAACACCGTGACGGAAAGCGAGCTGGCTGCCCACGGCGTGAACATCGTGATCTATGCAAACCAGCTGACCAGAAGCGCATTCCCGGCCATGGAGCAGACGGCGAAGGACATCCTGACCTATCACCGCGCGAAGGAGGTCGACGACCGCCTGATGTCCATCAAAGATATTATTTCACTGATAGAGGAATTATAGAAATGAATGTAAACGATCTGATCGCGGCCACCGGTGCCGAGTTTTTCACCGGCGTGCCGGATTCCCAATTAAAGCAGCTCTGCGATGCCCTGTACGAGCGTTTCGGCATCGGCAAGGAGCACATCATCGCGGCCAACGAGGGAAATGCCGTAGGTCTTGCCGCAGGCT
>CACZPL010000007.1 GCA_902783015.1 uncultured Lachnospiraceae bacterium | reverse complement strand
GTGAAGGATATTTACCCCGAAAAGGACGTGTGGTGCTACAGCGGCTACCTGTTTGATAAGGAGATCCTGGGAGATATGGCCAAGAAGTGGCCGGAGACCGAGGAGATGATCAAATACATCGACATTCTTGTGGACGGAGAGTTTGTGGAGGCGGAAAAGGATCTGAAGCTTCGCTTCCGGGGATCGAGGAATCAGAGGATCATAGATGTGCAGAAATCTTTAAAATCAGGCACTGTGGAGCTCTGGGACGAACCGATGGAGATATGATCGCCCGTCATCCCGAATCCCGACAATAAAAGAAACAAGGAGAAAACCATGACAAAAGTACCCGTAAAAATAAAGAAACTGAAGCAAAACGCCATTCTTCCCAAATACGGCTCGGCCCAGGCGGCAGGCGCAGACCTCTATGCCTGCATGGATGAAGCTGTGACCATTGAACCCGGAGAAACCTACCTGGTGCCCACAGGGCTTGCCATGGAGATTCCGGAGGGCTATGTGGGTCTGATCTATGCAAGGAGCGGTCTGGCTACGAAGGCAGGCCTGGCACCGGCCAACAAGGTGGGCGTGATCGATTCCGATTACCGCGGAGAGATCATGGTGTCGCTGCACAACCACTCCGACAAGCCGGCGGCAATCACGGCGGAGGAGCGCGTGGCGCAGATTGTATTTACACCCTACGTGGCGGCGGATTTCGCCGTCGTAGACGAGCTCTCGGATACAAACCGCGGCGCGGGCGGTTTCGGCTCCACAGGAAAGAAATAGTGCATTTTGACGCAAAAAAGTCGCTGAAATGTAACAAAGATTTAACTTTACTTTTTCCGCTCAAACGTATATAATTACAGTAAGTAACTGGCTACAGGTTCAGAATGCAGGTGATTGCCATGGCTATGAATATCAGCGGAAATACCTACAATTACATGAACAACTTTTTCGGCGGGCTGAACAAGAACAAGAGCTCCGAGGCGACGAACGGCGGAATGGCCTCTCTCGTGGGCGATTTTTCTGCCATCAGGAACGGCAGCTACGCGAAGCTTGCGAAGAAGTACTATACATCCGATGCGGCAAAGAAGGTCCAAAGCGGGTCTGCTTCCGCGTCGAACAAGTCCGTGAAGGAAGATTCCAACGCGGCAGTAAACAGCGCATCCAAGCTCATGAACAAGAGCCTTTACGAGAAAAAAGCCGTAAAGGGCGAGGATGGCAAGGAGACCATGGAGTATGACACCACGAAGATCTTAGAGGGCGTGAAGGATTTCGTTAAGAATTACAACAGCGCCGTAAAAGACGCGGGTGAGTCTTCAAACAACAATGTATTGAACAGTGCATCCCGTATGGTCAGCCAGACAAAGGTATATGCAGGCGCGCTTTCCAAGGTGGGGATCAACCTCAAGTCGGATAACACGCTGGAGCTTGATGAAACGAAGTTTTCTGCAGCGGATATGACGGACGTCAGATCGCTGTTTACCGGGAGCGTATCCTTCGGTAAGAGCACACAGGAACGGTTGTACCAGATGTACACGGCGGCGGATCAGGGCACCGCACAGAACGCGGTATATAATCAGAACGCACAATATAATATTTCCACCGGAAGTATGTTTGACAGCCTGTTCTAAGCAACTGTAAATGGTGAAGATGCGGGGAATCCACGAGGGTGGGTTCCTCGTTTTTGGTAGCATATGAAAATACGATTGGATAAATTCTTGGCTGATTGCGGGATTGGAACCCGCAGTGCGGTAAAGGCCTATATCAAAGCGGGACGTGTGACCGTAAATCAAAGCGTGGCAAAGTCACCGGAGCAAAAGACGGATCCGGATGCGGATGAGGTTTGCTTTGACGGGCGAAAACTCACGCACGAGGAGTTTCAGTATTATATGCTGAACAAACCGCAGGGTGTGGTCTCTGCAACCGAGGATCAAAGAGAAAAAACGGTGATCGACCTGATCACGGAGGAAAAACGACGTGACCTTTTCCCGGTCGGACGGTTGGATAAGGATACGGAGGGACTCCTCCTCATCACAAATGACGGGAAGCTTGCCAATGCGCTGCTCGCCCCGGGAAAACACGTGGATAAATGCTACTATGCTGAACTTGACCGAGAGATCCCGGAGGATACGGCAGAGCGTTTTGCGGAAGGCGTTGAGATCGGAGATGACACGCCGACAAGGCCCGCGGAGCTGATCATGCTTCCGGACGGGAAAAGCGCCAGACTCATCATCACCGAGGGGAGATACCATCAGGTGAAGCGCATGTTTGAGGCCGTCGGCTGTACGGTGACATATTTAAAACGCCTGTCCATGGGCACGCTTTCACTGGATGAAAGCCTTGTGCCGGGGGCGTACCGCAGACTGACGGAGGAGGAGCTTCGGGAATTGAAGGAGAACGGAAAATGAGTGAGAAGGATGAACAATTGCAAAAGGCCTTAGACACGCTCTATGCGTGGACCCTGCGGCTGTGCGAGTGCGCGGGTAAGGATGCGACCTTTGCGGAAGGCTTTTGGGCGGAGCTTAAAAACGACCCGGCTCTGCTGCGGGAGTACGCCTATTATTATGATAATCGGGAGTTTTTGTGTGAGTATAAGATCGCAGAGCTCACCATAGCGGATATCCTGGTGTGGCAGATGGATCACTTTAAGCACCATATGGACCGCGCGGACAGCGCAAACCGCTATGACAAGGATAAGCTGGTGCTTTCCGCCTTTGAAACGATGCTGGAGCTTAAAAAAGACCCGGTCGGGATCTCGCGCGAATTTGCGGCGGAGACCGGGACGGATCTTGCGGGAGGGTGGTATCTTCATTGATAACTACGCACAAGAAAAGGCACATGCCTCTTTGGAAGCGAGCTTCCAAGAGGCGCGTGCCTTTTCTTGTGCATGGCTCATTATGCGTAGTTATTGTACATAAGTCCGCTGTAAAGAGATTGCGTGTAGGTGGCACCTGCCGCCTTGTCCTCTTTGTTCGGATAGGTCACGATGAGCTTGTTGATGTAAGCCATCGGATCGAGCGTTAAGCGGTCTGTTGCCTGAGCAATATCTTTTCGGAACTCTGAATCTGCCTTAAACAACTCAGATAGATTTTCCTCCTTGAACAGATTGGTATTCTCGCTATCTGCCATAGATAGCCTGCCGGTGTCATCCACCGTGATGCCTGCATGCTCCAAGGTTTTCCTGTGCTTCTCCACGATTCCGGAGATATCCCGAAGCAGGCTGCGGCTGCCGATGCCGACATGCCCTTCCTTCTCTGCAAGGCCTACCAGATTGTTGTAGGCGTCCATAAAGCTTTCGAGCTGTTCCTTTGCGTAACGCGTGTCGGGAACAAAACCGATCTCCACGGGTTTTCCCGTAGCCCTGTGGAAGTCGAGCTCTACGATCTGGTTGATGGAAATGTGGTTGGAGGTGGAACTGTGCGGCTCTCCGTTGATCTTGAACTGTGAATCCTGCGGCATGACCGCCACATCGGACAGTCCGTAGATCTGTGTTAAGCCTTGTCCGCCGTTCTCATCCTTGAGAGAAAAATGCAGCCCTGTGGAGGAAGCGGGGGCACCCGTTTCCGTTGACTGGAGCATAAGCGCGCTGTTTGCACCCTCGCGGAGAACGGAAGCATTGATACCGAGCTCGCGGGAGTTGATGCTGTCCGCGATGCGGTTCTGGATGCTTAAATTTGTGTCCTCAAACGATACTGACAGATTGAACTGGGAGAGTCCCTCCGAAGTATCGATGGCGAAACGGTGCGAGCCGACAGGAAGCGATCGGTCATCGGAACGTACATATTCTCCTACATTGACTTGCTCTGTTGCAAGCGAGTCCACCTCGATGGAGAGGGATGCCGGGAGTTCGTCCTTCGGCTGTCTCCTAAATGCACCGGTGATGCTCGCCTCGTCACTGGAGTACAAGGTTTTCTGGGAGTATACCGTGCTTTCGGGGTCGGAGAAGCTGTCCGCAACATCCTTTAAGGTCAGTGCGGATTCCTTGATGTCAATGATATGTTCCTGCTTTTGCTCCGAGAGTGATACCAGAAAAAGCGGCGACTTCTTGTTCAGCTTTGCCATGTTGCTGTACACCGCCTTGAGTTCGGAGGATTTGTGAGCTGTATTGCGTTTTTGCGGCACGAGCTGTGCACTCAAATGATTGTAGATATTATTACTTACAAGCATATAAATCCTCCTTCCCTGGGTTTTTATATACAATAGAGCTACGGTCCGACAATCCTTTGTCGGAGTGAGAGATCCGAAACGGATATCTCAAAATGGTATATAGAGCCACTATGGCTAATATATCATCCTAAATGTACCATAAATATGCGGATTTGTCTACTATTATTTCATTTTTTCTAAATATGACTTGACTTTATACGTGCATTTTGGTATTGTAACACATGCGGCGATCAGTGGCTGCTATTTTTGTGTGCAGACAACGGGCCAAGCGGCTGCACGTATGCTTGCATATGAACAGCGAGATGATCCCAAGGATTGTCGCAATGTCTGAAAGATTACTATAATATAAGAAGGAGGTGTTTGGAAGTGCGTGTAAAGATTACATTGGCATGTCAGGATTGTAAACAGCGTAACTACGATATGACAAAGGATAAGAGAAAGCACCCGG
>CACZPL010000006.1 GCA_902783015.1 uncultured Lachnospiraceae bacterium | reverse complement strand
GCCGCTGCGGATGCGTTCTTTAAGGAGATTACATGGAAACAGTTCTTTGCGATCATCTGCATAAACCTTTGTAAAGAGGCTCCGACCATAAATGAACTGTCGGACGTGATGGGGAGCTCACATCAAAATGTGAAGCAGATACTGTTAAAGCTGGAAAAGAAGGGCTTTATCTCGATGCAGCCGGATGAGAAGGACAAAAGAAAGCAGCGGATTAAAGTAACCGATGCAGCAAGAGAGTTCCTGGAAGAGAATGATAACAACGGGCAGCAGAGCCGGTATATCATCGGACGGATCTTTGGCGGGATCGGAGAGAAGGAACTAATGACGACGATACAGACTATCATGAAAATGGAAAGGAATCTGAGTGAATTATGAAAACACTTATTATATACACCTCACAAACAGGATTTACAAAGAGATATGCCGAGTGGATAGCGGAAAGGATGAGCGCAGATCTTCTTGATCTTAAGGAAGCGCGGAAGAAGAAAGACGAGTTCTTCGAACCGTATGATGCCATTGTTTACGGTGGCTGGGTCATGGCGGGAAATCCGGTCAAGTCAAAATGGTTTCTTGATAAGGCTTCCGCATGGAAGAATAAACGTCTGGCGGTGTTCTGTGTCGGAGGAAGCCCTGATGACAATCCGGATGTCGAAGTTTTTCTTAGCAAGATGCTCACGGATGAGCAAAGGAAGTATATCAAAGCATTTTACTGCCAGGGAGGGTTTAATTACGAGAAGATGAACGGACCTTCAAGACTGGCCATGAAGATGTTCGTTGGTTCGCTGAAGAAAAAGAAGGATGCGACCGAGGCCGAGAAGACGATGGCAGAGATGATTTCTTCCTCGTATGATATTTCAGACATCAAGTACATAGAACCTATTGTTGAATACCTTATATCAAGAAACCCCGAGAATTAAGCTCGGGGTTTCCTTATGCGCAGGGCACCGTTATGCTTTAACCTGTCCTTTGCGATAGCGTCCGAAGAAGATGCCGTCGTCAACATATTTGTCCGTTTCCGAAACCCACATGGGGAACTTTCCGGTTGCAACTGCGGTCTGCCCGTTCAGCATGCCTGTATGGAAGGACAGGTGTCTGTACTGGCGAAGAACAAGCTCCATGCGGGTATAGATGCACTTCTCGGGCTTTTCGTACAGCATATCATCTGTAAGGGAATCCAGGTAATCCAAGGTTTTCTTCTCTATCCGGTCAAGATATGACAGGAGCTCTTCGTCTGACAAAACAACGCTTGTGGGATTGTCGGGATTATCCATTCCGTCCTCGTGGAATGAAGGTTCTTCGTAAACAAAAGGATTGATGAACCATTTGTCGGCCGAGTGAAGAGCGTGATACGCCCATCTCCAGCAGGGAGCTCCGCAGCAGAGTGCGTCCCTATCGTAGGTCTGGAGTGATGTACGGATGTTTAAGAAATTCGGTTTTACAGTGTCTTTGATTATCATACATAGTTCGTTCATGAGAAATCCTCCTTGCAATTTGTTTGATGTGACTGTATAATAACACCAAATGTATTATCAGTAAAATTGAAATAAATGATAAAACAGTTCGAGAAAAACGAACAGATAGAAAAAGGAAAGACTCTCTTGCACGGAGGTCCAATATGACGATTACGCAATTAGGTACATTTTTGAAAATAACGGAATTGAATAGTTTTTCTGCTGCGGCTGACAGTCTGGGTTATGCGCAGTCGACTGTCACAACGCAGATTAAGCAGCTTGAGGAGGAGCTTGGCTGCGTGCTTTTTGAGCGACTTGGTAAGACGATTACAGTCACCGCGTCTGGAGAGAAGCTGATAGAATATGCGGAGAAGATGCTTCAGTTAGAGAGGGATATCCGACTTGAGGTGACGGACGAAGAGAATCCCGCAGGCGTTCTGAAGTTAGGGGTATCGGAGTCACTCTGCATAAGCCGGTTTCCGCAGATCCTTATGGAGTACAATAAGGAATATCCGCGAACCGAGATAAGGATACAGTTTGTTACGCACGAAAGCATACCCGGGCTTTTGCAAAAGGGTGAACTTGATATGGTCTATACATTAAATCCTCTTATTGAGGATGAGAGGATTGAGATACTGCACAAAAAACAGGAAAAACTGGGTTTCTACGCAGCCCCCGCACATTCCATGGCCGGTAAAACAATTCGGGAGGAGGACTTGAAAGAGGTCCCGCTTCTTTTGACCGGGCACAACTGTAATTTTAGGCACATGTTACTTGCGGATCTTGAAAAGCAAGGAATCTCTCCTAATATTGTGCTGGAAACGAGCAGTAAAGAGATATTGAAGCAGTTCGCGGCAGGCGGCTTCGGTGTAGCGTTTATCCCGGACATGACAGCTGAAGCAGAGGTAAAGAACAAAAAACTAAAACGCCTTGCATGGAAGGGAGCGGACTTTCCGGTTTATTCGCAGGTATTGATCCATAAGGATAAGCATATGAACAAAGCAATCAACGGGCTGGTTGATATAATAAAGCATGCGGGATGAACTATCGGAGTCGGAGAGCACAGATTCGGAGAATATTGATATAATAAAGACGATGCTTAAAGGGAGGGAACAGCAATGAAGCAATGGATCAAGAAACTTACGACGAAGATGACAACTTCGGTTGGCTTGGCTGGGCGAAGAACGGAGAGAGCGCCGGAACCGCAGGCTTCGGCTATCGCCTCGAGGGAGTGCAGATCAAGCTGCTCTCAAAGACAGGAGATAAGCCGTTAACGAACACGAAAAAAGCGTTTGAGAAGAAAAATGGCTAAGAAGGTGGACCCGCTGGGGAAGTTTATGAAGGAGCGGGTGTAGGGTCTTAAGAACAACAAGGTTTGATAACAATAAAAACCCCCGTAGTAGCGGCTACGGGGGTTTTGTGAAATTATGCGTTAACATCCTTCTTCAGCTACGAAAATAATAGCATAGTTATTGAGAAAAATCAACTGTAATTATTGACAAACGAACAAATGTTCTATATAATGACTTTATTGCCACAGCCCTTAGCATGCACGAAAGGGGGTGAGATTATGGATCCGCTAACATCCTTCTTCGTGTCTGTTGCGGCAGGTGTAATCAGCTACTATATCTGCAAATGGCTTGACAGGCGCATGTGTGGCAAGAAGCCTGAACGTAAACCTCGACGTTCTAAAAAGTAAGTGAGGAAGGCGCCTTCATGTGATAGCGGTCACAAGAGGGCGCTGTGTGTCTTTACTCTCTTCCTAAGTACTCATCAAATTTGTCGATTCGCCCCATAACCTGTTCCGGTAATGCTATAGTACGTCGCAACCCCCGTCCCCGGTGACGGAGTAATGCACGCGGCTTTTGATGATGAACAGTCATCAGGGCCGCGTGTTTTTGGTCGTGCAATCTTCAAATTGACAAATACGTAGTGTTTGATAAAATACAATCTATGGAGAGTCCTGCCGAAAGTGGACATTCAAAAAGCGGTTATGCCGCTGAGGTGGCGTTACTATCCGAGGGCTATGGAAACATAGCCCTTGTTGACTTTTGTGAGGTATATGGATTATGAATGAAAAATGGGGCATGGATGAGTTGATTAACAGCATTAAACGCTATAGAAAGATCTGCTGGTATCCGTCTGCAGGTTCAGATTTTAGGCCGTTCCTATTTCTGTCGAATGCGTTCTACAAAGACTATTCTCAAGTGATAGCTGATCAGTATCCCGATCATGACAGGGTGATTCCGGATCTTTTTGTATTTTCGGATGTGAATATTCCTAATATAGTATACTATAAATTAAGCAATGTGAGCGGTTATACCGATGCTGATAAGCTGAATGATCCACGAAGCTGGAGATATGCGAAAACGCTGTATTCGGATCCTTATACATATATTTCGATAGATAAGAAATATAGATTTGAAGATGTGATACAAGAAATAAAGAGAAATCATTTTGATTCCGACTATAAGGTCTCAAAAAACTACGGAAATGCATTTCTCATGGACGTTACAGTTAGTTCGCTAATGTATAAATCTCGTATGGATAATGGCAGAATAAAAACATGGAAAACAAAGTTCTTATACATAATCGGCGAAAATGCGGCAGTTGCGAAGGAACTATTCTTAAAAAATAGTGTTGATATTGACTCGGTAGTTTTGATCAGATATGGTGATGGCTTTGGCCACGCAGAGCTGGGTGCTCGGTGGGTGGAATCGTTATTTCGGCATTTACATACAAATTACCTTGTGGCAAATGACAGGTATGTCCGATATGATGAAGAGTGCTTTAATAGCGACATCAAGCTGGTAAAAGAATACTTTGCTCCATACGACCTGACCGTCTGTCCGGAATTCGAAGAGATATATCATATGGACGGACACACATGGTCATCCTATGGAGAAGTGAAATGGTGCAAAGTTAAGTACTGAGATTTATTTCCGATGGGTGGAAAATATATAAAATAACGGCAGGAGGGACTGGAGATGTTTCCGTATCTTAGAACAGCAAATGAGTTTTTGAGTGATTGTAAAACAATCGGTTATGGGATAAAAGGTGATGGCGCAGAGAGCCCATACGAGGTAACAAATGATGAAGCTGATTATATAAAAAACGCTTACAGGGTATTATTGACGCGAGGGTTAAAGAAATGCCGGATTCTTATCAAGGAAGGATGTGATGATACTCTTTTATATAATATGAAAGCGTGGAGAACTAGGGGAAAGCAGAAAAATGATAAATAGACCTTCTGTATTCAAGGCTTTATCAAAGAGCAGATAGTAAAAGAGGCGGTTCTTAAGTGTAGGTGCACGGCACTGACAGGACCGTCTCTTTTGTTGCGCAAAAAAAGAAAGGAGCGTGGAGCGTATGAACAAGAAGCGGAGAAAGAGCTTAACCGAGGCGCGTGACCTGCTTGCCAGGGCGCAGGAGATCATCGAGGATGTGAGGTAGGATGGCTTAATATTGGTTGTCGTTACATTGTATTTTACAAAATGAAAACGAGAAAATAAGAAGGATTGGTATCAAATTTCGCAGGTATTGTTGGGGGCGGATGAAACGAACCGTTCTTCCGAAAGATAGAGAATCGGTCAGAGAAGCTTTTTCCTCAACAAAAGCCGTCATCGTCTTGTTTTGAAATCACGGTTGCACTTCATAGCGTAATGTGGTAATGTTGGTATATACCAACAATGGTATAAATATCAAAACCACACTTGAATGTTGATAGCATATATGCTATCATAATGAAAGGAGAATAATAGTGTTTGAAGTGGAATTGTATGAAACACGAAACGGTTATTCAGAAGTGTTTGAGTTTTTGGAGGAGCTTCGAGCTCAAATGGCTACAAACAAAGATGCGCGCATACAGTATAAACAGGCTGTTTTTTACACTCAACTTTTGGAACAAAACGGTACTAAGGGGTTACCTGTATCGATAGCGGAACACCTTGAAGGAGAGATATGGGAACTGAGACCGGGCAATAATCGCATATTCTTCTTTTTCTTTAATGAGGATGAAACGTATGTGTTGCTTCATCATTTCCGAAAGAAGACTCAGAAGACACCGGCTTCCGAGATTAACAAAGCAAAGCTTGAATGTGAAGATTACAAGGCTCAAAGGGCTGAGGAGAAAGAGGGTAAGTGAGATGAAATGGGATGATTATAAAAATGCTGTAAGATCAGAAGATACGGAAGCAAAGGAAATAATAGATGAAGCCGAAATCAAAGCAGAGATAATCAGCACGATGATACAGCGTAGAAATGATCTCGGACTTAGTCAGAGAGATTTGGCTGAAAGGTGTGGGATCCCGCAATCATCGCTTGCAAGGATAGAAACTAATCGTACGGTTCCTAAGATAGATACCATGATAAAGATACTTGCGCAATTAGGTTTGGTGT
>CACZPL010000005.1 GCA_902783015.1 uncultured Lachnospiraceae bacterium | reverse complement strand
TTCTGCAGTACGCCGAGGGCAACGGAGGATGGGATCTGGTCGGAGGTTGCAAAATAATAGGTCAGATCCTCCGCAATGTTGCTTGCTACAAGATGTGTGTCGCCCATGTAGGGCTCCTTTAATCCGATATCCTTGATTACGCTCAGCACACCGAGGTCGATCGCTTCTTTGAGGTCCTTAGCCGGGAGCAGGAGCTCCGGCTCACTGACATAGCCCTTGACGTTTCCCAAGGAATCCGCCGTGACCAGCATGCCCTTGATCGGACCCTGGCACTGGATTCGAAGCGTGAGCTTGTCCGTATCGTTTTTGCACATGGCACCCATCAGGGCACCTGCGGTGAGTAACCGGCCCAGGGCATTGGTTACAACCGGAGAAAGCCCGTGTGTGATGCGGGCCTGTTCAACTGTATTTGTTGAGGCTGCCGCAAAGAAACGAACCTGGTCGTTTGCGGCCATGCCTCTGATCATATAATCTGACATTATGTAGTGTCCTTCCTGTTTTTTTGATTTTCTGTAGCGTGCAACATATCCGAGAGCTCCTTCTTTGCTCCACCCGGTGTATGTTCCCTGCAGACCATGTAGATTCGCTCGGATTGTTCGCTCGCGTCCTCCTCGGTGAAGGCGTCGTAGGCGTGGAGCGGGATGAGACCGCTCTTTTCAACTAACGCCTGCATCTCCTCTAATGTGTAGCCACGCTGCAGATGCTGTTCCTCAAACTTTCGATATAACGGCACGTTCTGTAGTGAGGCTACAGATATGCCTGCTTCCTCGGCGGAGACGGGCAGAAAGAGCGAGAGATAAAGCTCGTTGATATCGGTTTCGTCGTCGTAGTAATTATCCCAGATAAAACTGATATCCTCGCGATCCTCGGCGATCGTTGCGTCTGCCACCACATTTTTGTAGTAGTGCTTCGTATGAAAGTCAAACACGAAGATCCCGTCTGTCTCGAGGTAGTTGTTGACCAGACGGAACACGGATAAAAGCTCGTCGGGGTTCAGAATGTAGTTTATGCTGTCGCAAACGGAGATCACCGCGTCCACAGTGCCGTAGAGTTCAAACTCCCGCATGTCCTGGCACAGGTACAGACTGTCGGACTGCGCGGCCTCCTTCTTTTTTTCGGCGAGCTCCAGCATCTGCGGAGCGTTGTCAATCCCGATCATGTCAAAGCCTTTTTGAAAAAGGCGTTCCGTCACATTTCCCGTTCCGCAGCCGAGCTCGCAGATCAGTCCCTTGTCGATGCCGCAGGAATGAAGGAGCGCACAGATATAGGACACCCATTCGTCGTAGGGAATGTTGTCCATCAGAGCATCATATACGCCTGCAAATGCGTCGTAGCTTTCTGTCATGGTGATTATAGACTCCTTGATCTGATTTCGATTCGGAGTTTATTATATGCATAATTATGTAATGTGACAAGAAAAATGAAAAAAAAGATTGTACAAAATAGCATTATTTTGTATAATGTCATGAGGTGAAGCCTAATTGAATCAGAATAATGAAATCTACTATAAAAGCTACCCATATGCAGGAGGTTTGAGATGAAAAAGAGACTGGTTACCAGAAGCGACTTTGACGGATTGGTATGTGCCATGCTTTTGAAGGAACTCGATTTGATCGATGATATCAAGTTCGTTCACCCGAAGGATGTGCAGGACGGAAAGATTGAACTGTCGGAAAACGATATCACGACAAACCTTCCGTTTGATAAGAGAGTCGGTCTTGCTTTCGACCATCATGAAAGCGAACTCCTTCGTAACAAGGAAGAGGATTATCGCGGAAAATACATTATTGACGGAAACGCAAAATCAGCGGCCAGAGTGGTTTATGATTACTACGGCGGCAAGGAAAAATTCACACGCGTATCCGATGAGATCATGTGGGCGGTTGACAAGGGCGACAGCGCTGATTTCACGAAGGAAGAGATCTTAAACCCGGACGGCTGGGTGCTGATGAACTTCCTGATGGATGCCCGTACCGGTCTCGGACGTTTCCACGATTTCAGAATATCGAACTACGACCTGATGATGGAACTGATCGACTACTGTGTGGATCACACCATCGAAGAGGTATTGCAGCTTCCTGATGTCAAGGAACGCGTGGATATGTATTTTGCACAGCAGGAGAAATTCGTCGAGCAGTTAAAGCGCATCACGAAGATCGTGGGTAAGGTGGCTGTCATCGACCTGCGCGATGAGGAGACGATCTACACGGGCAACCGTTTCATGGTATATGCCCTGTGGCCGGAGACAGAGCTTTCCGTGCATGTGGCATGGGGCTTCCGCAAACAGAACACGGCTGTCATGATCGGAAAATCCATCATCAACAAGGCTTCGAACTTCAATATCGGTGAGCTTTGCCTGTCCTACGGCGGCGGCGGTCATGCAAATGCGGGTACCTGCCAGCTCGACAATGACAAGGTTGACGCGGAGCTTCCGATCATCTTCGACAAATTAAACGGACTCAAATAATCGGCATTGAAATATGAAAATCGGGAGCGATTTTGGGGATATCCGGACCGCTCCCGATTTTTTGTCGTAAAGGGGCTTGTTTCTTCACTAAAATTGACGAGAATGTGAGAAAGTGGTATAATTCTCGTATGTATATTTTCATGAAATATGATGATTTTTGTGGGTGGGTAAAACGCTATGAATGTGTTAAAAATCGTGTTTTCGGTTTTGTTAGTCATCTCAATCCTCTGTGCCGGCAGAGCCGTGCTCTACAAGAGGAAAAACATCGGTTATATTTTGCTTGCGCTCTGCATCGCAGCGGGTGATCTGTTTTCTTACTTCCTCATGGACGTACAAAACTATAAAGATGCGACTAAGATCTTTCTGCCCTACTATCTGCTTCATGCATGGGCGCTTTTTATCTTTATGCTCATGATCGTGCTGATCGACAAGAACAAAAAGAATATCGTGTTCCTTGTTCTGTCGGCCATCGTGTGCGGCTATCAGACCTATCTTGTGATCAGCCAGTACCGGGGCGCACGTGTATTCTCCTTCCAAAAGAGGATCTATTTCCGGAAGGCTTTCTGGGTAGCGGTAGATTCCAAGAATACGGGCCTTTTGTTCAGCTTCCGTTCCTACAGGATCGGTCTTTATATCAACATAGCGCTGATCGTGCTTCTGTTGATCCTCTGCCTGATCAAGTCCCATAAGATCTTCAGGATCAGATATTTCGCTTTCATCCTCCTGGCAGGTGTTTATGCCTTTGTCGAGGTTTTGAAGGTGATGTTTTTCATACCTGTGTGGATTCCCTGCATGGCCTACAATCTCGTGGCGATCATCGCACTCTATTTCACGGGCCCCTACGCAAAGAGCAGACTCCGCGAATGGTCGCTGGACCGTTTTGCGGATGACATGAGTGACGGTCTGATCCTCTATGACAGACACGATGATCTGATCCACTTAAACGAGATGGTAAAGAATACTTTGGACGAGAGCCTGCTGGAGGATTTCAAGGATAAGCAGAAGCTGATCGACTGGATCGAGAGCATCCGAGACGAGGGAGGCATGGATGTCATCACCTATGAGACCGCTGATCGGAAATACTACCTGAAGGTGACCGTCCGCAACCTCGGCGGAGAGAACCGCGAGATCGGTACGCTTTATATCCTGCATGATACCACGGATTCCGTGACGCAGATCAAGCTGATGGAAAAGGCCAATGAGGAGCTTGAGCGCGCAAGCCGGATGAAGTCGGACTTCCTGGCAAACATGAGCCACGAGATCCGCACCCCCATGAATGCCGTGATCGGCATGGCGGAGATTGCCATGCACGACCGCGACCCCGAGCAGATCACGGACTATCTGCTTCAGATCCAGAGCTCGGGTAAGAACCTCTTAAATATCATCAACGATATCCTGGACTACTCGAAGATCGAGTCCGGTAAGATGGAGCTCATCGAGGATGATTACGAGCCCATCGCTGAGTGCGCGGATATCGCAAATGTCGTGGAGACAAGGATCGGCGATAAGCCGCTTGAATTATATTTTGTTTTGGAAACGGATCTTCCGCGTATGCTGCGCGGCGATTCCATGCGTATCCGCCAGGTGCTGATCAATCTGGCCAACAATGCCGTGAAGTTTACCAAGAGCGGCATGGTACGCATCCATATCGCCTGCGAGCCCGCAGAGGACGATACGGTCAATGTGACCTTCCACGTATACGATACGGGAATCGGTATCAAGGAAGAGGATATGGAGAAGCTGTTTGTCAGCTTCCAGCAGGTGGACTCCAAGCGCAACCGCGCGGTGGAGGGTACGGGTCTCGGCCTTGCCATTGCGAAAAAACTGGTGGAGGCTATGGGCGGCGAGATCGGCGTGAACAGCAAGTACGGCGAAGGCTCCGATTTCTGGTTCAGTGTGCCGCAGAAGGTTGTGGACATGACCAATGTGATCGCCGTGGAAAAAGCGGAGACGAAGCATGCATTTTTGCTGAACGCAAACGATCACGAACAGTTTGTTTTCGGTGAAGAGATGAAGCGCCGCGGTGTGGGCTTTACACCGCTTCGCTATCTGAGTGAGTATCAGCCGTCCGGAAAGAAGGAATATCTCTTCTTTGAAGAAAACCTTTACGGAGATGAGCTTCGCATTTTCTTGGATGCGCATCCGGAGCTTACCGGGATAATCCTCGTGGGTCTTGCGTCCGAATTTGCCATCGACAAGCCGAATCTGCACATCATGCGCAGACCGCAGTCCTCTATAAGTATCATGCGTGTGTTGAACGACCGTTTCAATGAGCTTCGCAAGTCGGATGACGACAAGGTGTTTAAGGCAGACTTTATCGCGCCGGATGCCAGGATTTTGATCGTGGATGATAACCACATCAACCTGACCATCGCCGGCGGACTGATGACACCGCTCAAGGTGCAGATCGACACTGCGGACGGCGGACAGGAGGCCATCGACAAGGTAAGTGCCAACGAGTACGATATCGTCTTTATGGATCATATGATGCCCGAGGTGGACGGTGTGGACGCGACCCGTGCGATCCGCGGTGCTGGAGAGGGTTCGCACCAGCCGGTGATCGTAGCGCTTTCCGCGAACGTGATGCCGGAGGCAAGAAAGCTGTTTGACGAAGCCGGCATGAATGATTTCGTGGGTAAGCCCATCGATGTCAGAAAGCTTGTCACGACCATCAAAAAGTGGCTGCCGCCGGAGAAGATCTTAGACAGCGACGGTACGGAGGATGAGACGGAGTCACAGGCAGATCAGATCAAGGTCAATCTGCCGGGACTGGATATCGATGCGGCCGTGCGGGCGCTCGGATCCGCAACCCTTTACAACGAGATCGCAGCGGAGTATTACCGCTCGGGCGATGATAAACTGCGAAGCATCACGGAGGCTTACGCAACACAGAATTGGGTGGATTACACCATCAAGGTGCACGCCTTAAAGAGCAGCTCAAGGCAGATCGGTGCCATGGAGCTCGGTGATATGGCCGCGGCCCTTGAGGCAGCGGGAAAGGCCGGAGACATCGATACGATCCTGGCGGATACCGACAGGACGATAAAAACTTTCCGCGCATTGCTCGATGATCTTGCACCGTATTACGGAGAGCCGGAGGATGATGATTCGGATAAGCCGGCTATCGACCGTGATACGATGCTTGAACTCTTCGAGAAGCTTGAAGCCTGCTGTGACGATCTCGACATGGACGGCATGGAGGAGATTGCCGGACAGCTGAAGCAGTATTCGTATGAGGACGGTCTTCGCGAGGATATTGCCGCACTGGAGAAAGCAATCGCAGACATGGAAACAGGTGACTGCGTTGAGATAATGAATAAGATTCGAAATTCATGATAAGAACAACGTACATGGAATCAAAGGAGGAGAAATATGAGAAAGAAGATCATATCGGTGATTCTGGCGCTCACTATGGCGTGCGGGATGCTGACAGGCTGCGGAAAGGATGGGGGATCCGGCGGCAACTCCGACAACACGGGGCTTGCGGATACCGGAAATGTGGATGACGCCATCAAGAATGCTACGGCGGTGGAGGATGCCTCCGGCTATGTATATACCGGCGAGGGCCCGATCACCAAGGATGGCGGTACCATCAAGATCATGGCACAGACCTCCAATATCACGGGCGTGGACATCACGCAGGCACCGATCGTAGAGAAGGTGTTTGAGGAGGCCGGTGTAAAGCCTGACTGGAAGCTCTATAACTATGACAGTTATGCGGATGAGGCAGGCCCGATCATCAGTGAGGGTAAGACGGATGCGGATATCATCAAGATCCCGGATACCGACCCGAACCAGGTGTATATCAAATCGGGACTCTTTGTGCCGCTTGATGAATTCTTCGACTACATGCCGAATTACACCAAGTGGCTGTCGGAGAACCCGGTGGAGAAGGCGGAGCTTACCGCCGAGGACGGACATATTTACTATGTGCCGGGTACCAATGTGGCAGACGATTACCAGCCCTGCCTGATGTATAATCAGGTTTGGCTCGACAAGGCGGGCATGAAGGCTCCGGAGACCTTGGATGAGTTTGTTGAGCTGCTTCGTTACTTCAAGGAAAACGATATGAACGGCAACGGAGATCCGAATGATGAGATCCCCATGAGTATCATGAGCATCTTCCTGCCTTATATGTTCGGTCCGGCCTTCGGACTTGACCTGACCTCGGATGATTCCGACGGCTTCCAGGTGGATGAAAACGGAAAGGTATCCTACGCTTACGCGGATTCCGAAAACTACAAGAAGTATCTCGAATTCCTGAACGGTCTTTATGAGGAAGGCCTGCTGGAAACCGATTTTGAAAGCCTTGACAGAGATATGGTGATCGACCGCATCTCCAAGGACTTAACAGGCGTTGCCTATGATTACAGCTGGGCAATGTCCATGATGTACTCCAATGTGCTTCCGTACTACGACGGCACCGCAAAAACTGCTTTTGTGGGCGTTGCACCGCTTTCGGGCGAGAACAAGGGCTTCTATGTCGGCCGTAACTCCCTTGCGGGAATGTTCGGTGTCAGCACCAAGTCCACCCAGATCGAGCTTGCGGTGAAGTTCCTGGATTTTGCATTCTCCGACCACTGCCAGGATTATTATCAGTGGGGCATTGAGGGCGAGAGCTACATCAAGAATGCGGATGGCAGCAGAGAGTACACCGAGAAGGGCAAGGACAATGACTGGCTGCAGAAGTTCGGTATCAACCCGGCCTTCGTGCTTCCTGCGGCACAGTCCGTGGAGGCAACGGACATCCTGGTTGCCGACTGGCACGCACAGATCAACAGAGACTTAAGACAGTACATCCGGGATCCCTTCCCGAAGATCTATGCTACCAGCAAGGAAAGCGATACGGTGAATCTGTACATGGAGGAGATCCGCAAGACGGCAAACGAAAGCTCCACGGCATTTATCACCGGAAAGAAGAGCATAGAAAGTGACTTTGAAGACTACCTGCAGGAGCTGGAGTCGCTCAATCTCTCCGAGGTAGTTGAGGTGAAGCAGACACAGTACAACAGATATTTGAAGGCACTCGGAAAATAACAGTCCGAATTTTATTACAGGAGCGAAAGAGATGAAGACAAGAAAGAGAAAACAACTGAAAAAAACGCTGCTCAGTAAGATCATCATCTATGTTGCAATCATTATCGTGATCATTACACAGATCAGCATCAAGCTTGCGGCCGACAACATTCAGTCGCTTACAAACGGAATCCTTGCAAGAGAATCCGCAACCTATGCAAGCGAGATCAGCAGCTGGTGGAATGCTATCGAAGAGCGTGTGGGCCAGACGGCGGAGGTGATCAAAAACACACCGGAGCTTTCTTATGATGA
>CACZPL010000004.1 GCA_902783015.1 uncultured Lachnospiraceae bacterium | reverse complement strand
TATTTTTCTTCTCATAGGGGTTGCTCCTTTCATCGGTCTTTGCCGTTTTTTTGTATTTGATAATCTATATACGAGGGTGCCCGGAGGTTTTATGGAAAAATTTTTGATATTGGATAAAACTATGATATAATCGTTTTATGTTATGAAACGGGAGTAAGAACATATGACATTAAACCAACTGCAGTACGCGGTGACTGTGACGAATTCAAAATCCATGAACGAGGCTGCAAAGGAGCTGTTCATCTCGCAGCCGAGCCTGTCCGCTTCCATCCGTGACTTGGAGGAGGAGGTGGGGGTCGAGCTCTTCCGGCGCACGAACCGTGGGATCTCGCTGACACCCGAGGGCGAGGAGTTTATCGGCTATGCCAAGCAGGTGCTGGAGCAGTACCGGCTGATGGAAAACCGTTACATCAATCACGCGGGGTCGAAGATCCGATTTAGTGTGTCCATGCAGCATTACACCTTTGCGGTCAACGCCTTTATGGAGCTGGTCAGAAAGTTCGGCATGGAGCGCTACGAGTTTGCGGTGCACGAGACCCGGACCCACGACGTGATCGAGAATGTAAAGAATTTCCGCAGCGAGATCGGCATCCTGTATGTAAATGATTTTAACCGGCAGGTACTGTCTAAGCTGTTCGACGAATACGGGCTGGAGTTCCACGAGCTTCTCACCTGCGGAATCTACGTGTACATGGCGAAGTCGCATCCGCTTGCAAAGAAAAAGAAGATCAAGATGGAGGAGCTGGATCCGTATCCCTGTCTTTCCTTTGATCAGGGGACGCACAATTCCTTCTACTACGCGGAGGAGGTATTGAGTACCTACCATTACAAGCAGCTGATCAAGGCCAGCGACCGCGCGACGCTTTTAAATATGATGGTCGGCTTAAACGGGTATACGCTTTCTTCCGGTATCATCTGCGAGGACTTAAACGGCGAAAACTATGTGGCCGTGCGGCTTGATACGGACGAGACCATGACCATCGGATACCTGATCCGGAAGGGCGTGACGGTGAGCCGGCTGGGAAAGCAATATATAGAAGAGATACTGAAATATAAAGACAAGGGAATGAAGTAATTCAGAGATCGGAGCAGGTTATAGTTAAAAACTATAACCTGCTCTAGTTTTTTTAGATTTTCCTAATTCAGAACTTGGTGGTAAGATAAGCACATCATTAAAACCTAGTACACAGATAGGAAAAGGAGTGAAAGAGATGAGCTTCGGTTTTGCAACAAAATGTATCTATGGAAACAAGGATCGCTTAGTGGAGCCGACCGGGGCCATCAGTTTTCCCATCTACCAGACAGCGACCTACGCGCATCCCGCGGTTGGGCAGAGCACGGGCTTTGATTACTCCCGTTTGCAGAACCCGACAAGGGAGCAGCTGGAAAAGGTGGTCGCGGTTTTGGAGGACGGGGTCGACGCGCTGGCGTTTTCTTCCGGCATGGCGGCGATCACTGCCATGATGGAGCTCTTTAAACCGGGGGATCACCTGATCACAAGCGCGGACCTGTACGGCGGTACCATCCGCCTGTTTGACAATATCAGCGTGAAAAACGGGATCGAGTTTTCACATATCGATTGCAGTAAGGAGGATGTGGAGACTTTTATCCGGGATAACACCAAGGCCATCTTCATTGAGACACCCACGAACCCCATGATGGGGATCGTGGATATCGAAAGGACGGCGGAGATCGCAAAGCGGCACAATCTGTTATTGATCGTGGACAACACCTTCCTCTCACCGTACTTCCAAAACCCGTTGAAGCTCGGCGCGGATATCGTGATCCACAGCGGGACCAAGTTCCTCGGCGGGCACAACGATACGCTGGCAGGCTTTGTGGTGACGAACCGGGAGGACATCTCGGAACGGATGCGGTACATCATCAAGACCGTGGGCTCGGGGCTTGCACCCTTCGACAGCTGGCTTATCCTGCGGGGCATTAAGACGCTGCCGCTTCGGATGGAGCGGGCGCAGAAAAACGCGCAGGCCATCGTAAAATACCTGCAGCAGGAACCGAAGGTGCTGAAG
>CACZPL010000003.1 GCA_902783015.1 uncultured Lachnospiraceae bacterium | reverse complement strand
GAAAGCCAGACGACCGATACGACCGAAACCATTGATTGCTACTTTTACTGCCATTTTTTACTCCTCCTAGAATAAATATAATTTCCGGAGCGCAAATGAAGCACTCCTTGATTTAACAATCATAAACGTATTTTACCTTTTTTATAATTGAAATTCAAGAGTAAATATTAAAAATTATCGGGCACGCGAAAGCTGTTGTTTCCGTTTTATTTTAAACGCTTCTTAAGCTTTGCGAGATAATCCAGTGCTTGAAGCGGCGTCATGGAGTTGAGATCAAGCGCAAGGATCTCATCCTTTACGGCATCCATCTCCGGGGAGCCGAACAGGGAAAGCTGTGTGTAGGACGGTGTCACATCCTGCTTTAAGTCACGCGTCTCAATATTCTTCGCTTTCTCCATGATATCCGTGTCGATCAGTTCATTTAAGATCTCTCTTGCGCGCTTCAAAACTCTGTCCGGAACACCGGCAAGGCGCGCCACCTGAATACCGTAGCTTCGATCGGCGCCTCCGGGCACGATCTTTCGGAGGAATACGATATCCTCCCCGTCTTCCTTTACGGAGATCCGGTAATTGTTCACGGAGGAAAGCTTTCCTTCAAGCTCGGTCAGCTCGTGATAATGTGTTGCAAAAAGCGTCTTCGCGCCGATCAATTCATCGTCCTGAATATATTCGACCACGGCCCATGCGATGGAGAGTCCGTCAAAGGTGGAGGTACCGCGTCCGATCTCGTCAAGAATGATCAGGCTGTTCTTCGTCGCATGGCGCAGGATGTTCGCAACCTCATTCATCTCCACCATGAAGGTGGACTGTCCCGAGGCAAGGTCATCCGAGGCGCCGACACGCGTAAAGATACGATCGCACATGGAGATATTCGCGCTTGTCGCGGGTACGAAGGATCCGATCTGCGCCATCAGCACGATCAGCGCCGTCTGTCGCATATAGGTGGATTTACCGGCCATATTCGGTCCGGTGATAATGGAGATCCTGTCGTTTTCATTATCCAGATACGTATCGTTTGTCACAAAGCTTCCCGAAGCGAGTACAAGCTCCACCACCGGATGCCTGCCGCCCTTGATATCAACGATCCCCTCTGTGTTGATCTCGGGGCGTACATACTGGTTTTTCTCTGCCACATACGCAAGGCTTGCGTAGGCATCGAGCTCCGCAATATACCCTGCCATCTTCTGCACACGTTTCAGCGCATCCCCGACTTTATCCCGAAGCTTTACATACTCCTCGTACTCCAAGGCAAAAAGCTTGTCATCCGCGCCCAGGATCTTTGCGGACAGTTCATTCAACTCATCCGTCGTATAGCGCTCCGCGTTTGTCAGTGTCTGCTTACGGATGAAATAGTCCGGCACCAGAGACTTGAAGGAATTGGTCACCTCGAAATAATAATCAAACACCTTATTGTATTTGATCCTCAAATTCTTGATCCCGGTCTTTTCGCGTTCCTTTTCCTCGAGTGCAGCCAGCCAGTCCTTGCACTCGGTCTTTGCGCGCTTTAGCTCGTCAATCTCCTCCATGTATCCGGCCTTGAAGATGCCGCCCTCCTTCACGGTCAGCGGGGCATCCTCGGAGAGCGCCTCATCGAGCATGGAATAAAGATCGGAAAGATCATCAAAATCGGAAAGGATCTCATCGATCCGCGGACACGGAAACTCCTTCAGCAGATTGCCGATATCCGGCAGATATCGCACGGAATTGCGGAAAGCGAGCATATCCTTCGGGTTTGCGGTCCGCAGGGTGATGCGTGTCATCAAACGCTCCAGATCATAGATCGTATTCAGATATTCTCTTAACTCCTCACGGTTGATGAGCGATGCGTTCAAAGCAGCAATGGCATCCAGGCGTCGCTCGATCTCCTCCTTTTTGAGAAGCGGCTGCTCCACAAACTCCCTGAGCTTACGGGCCCCCATGGCTGTCTTGGTCTTGTCGAGCACCCAGAGCAGGGACCCGCGTTTTTGCTTGTCGCGCAGGGTTTCGGTAAGCTCCAAGTTCCTCCTTGTGGAAGAGTCGATCAGCATATAGGAATCTACATTATAAAGCCCGATCGCCGTGATCTGGGAAAGTGAATTCATCTGCGTATCATGGAGATAAGAAAGCATGGCACCCACAGCCGACACGTTTTCCGGAAGATCCTTTAAACCGAGTCCCTCGATACTGCTCACGTGAAAATGTCGTTTGATGGTATCCGTGCATCCATCCACGGAAAAATAATGCTCCGGCGCACAGGTGAGCGAGATGTTCAGCTTTTGGACGATATCCGAGATGTTGATACCGGAATGCATGAACGCATCCTGATATACGATCTCGGCGGGTTCATATTTACAGATTTCATCGATCACCTTATCCATGGTCTGCATACGACAGGTCTTAAACACGCCGGTCGTGATATCGCAAACAGCGATCGCATAAACAAAATTGTAGTATGCGATCGTCATCAGATAATTATTTTTTTCCGCCTTTAAGGACTCGTCCGCCATCACGGTTCCGGGGGTCACAATGCGCACAACCTCGCGCTTGACCAGTCCCTTTGCAAGCTTCGGGTCCTCCACCTGTTCGCCGATGGCCACCTTATAGCCCTTTTCGATCAGACGGTTGATATAGGTATCGGCAGCATGAAACGGTACTCCGCACATGGGTGCGCGTTCCTCCATGCCGCAGTCCTTGCCTGTTAAAGTAAGCTCCAGTTCCTTTGACACGAGCAACGCATCAT
>CACZPL010000002.1 GCA_902783015.1 uncultured Lachnospiraceae bacterium | reverse complement strand
GTGATCCTGCTCCCGGCAGTTACCGAGGAATCGGAGGAAATGTTCACCACGCTCTTTGATGAGAACACACAGCTTGACGATGTGATGTACACCTTCCGTAAGTTTTTCCCGAGCAGGACAAGCCGCTACAAGGATCTGTCGATCGAGGATTTTCTGATCGATCACAGAAACGAATATTATGGTTTTGAGGATGCGGAGGGGGCATACCTGACCGATATCCCGGAGCTGACGGAATAGGATCCGATTGTTTTGCTTGACAAAGACGGATCAGAGTTGTACCATCTGAAAATTGAAACGTAGGAGTTACAACAAGATCATAACACGATTACAACAGGAGAATCAGCAATGAAAAAGAAGATTGTATGTGCAGTTCTTTCCACCGCTCTGATGGCAGTAGCTTTGTGCGGCTGTGGTAGCAAGGAAGAGGCGACAACGGCAGCGGCGACCGAGGCAGCAACAGAGGCTGCGACAGAGGCAGCGACCGAGGCAACCGGGCTTGCCGCAAAGGCAAAGGTTGTATTTAACGGTGTGACCTTCGGCTGCGGCGAAAAGGCTTCCGATGTGGTTGCAAAGCTCGGCGATCAGGTAAAGCCGTCCGATAAAACTCAGCCCTGTATTCCGGGTGCGGGCGAGGTGACACATTACTATTACAACGGTATGTCCATCGACGCTTCTCAGTATGACGTGATCTGCAGCATCCATTTCACCAACGAAGACGGTGACGGCAAGGATGCAAAGACCGTAGGCGGTATCGGGCTCGGTTCAAAGGGAGATGACTTCAAGGCAGAGTTCGGTACGCCGAGCTCCGAAGACGAATACGGTTTGTCTTTCGATGAAGGAGAGTTTTACGTGAACGCCGTGTATGCGGATGACGGAGGAGCCATGAGCATCACCATCGAAGATTTAAGCATACAGTTATAAAAAATAAAATGAGGCAGTCGATTGCCGGTCAATCGGCTGCCTTTTTTCTTGATGAAATGAGCTTCCTGTGATAAACTGAAAAGTAATTGTAATATACTAAATTAGTGACAGTATTGTGACTTTGTGTGTGGTAAAAATGTAGTAGAACGAGGGAGCATGGGGAATGGGTAAAGCGATTGACCCTGAATTTGAGGTCGGATATGTGGATGTGTCGAAGCCGGGAGCATTTCGCGAATTGATCTCGGCGGAGACGGAGCAGCGCCTCAGAGAAGGCGAAAAGCTCTCCGTGATCGGCCTGACCTACGGCAAATATGCCGCAGGCGCTGCTGCCTTCCATATGGAAGAGGAACACGTGGAGATCATCTCGCTCTATGTATCACCCGACTTTCGCAGAAAGGGCGGCGGAAAGATTCTTCTGAGCGTCATCGAAAAGATCGCGGAAGAGCTTGACAGCTGGGTTTCCGTCAGCTTCTCGGCTTTTGACGAGGAATCACGGACCCTTGAGGCGCTCTTTGCGGCAGCGGATTACGAGCTGCGTGATGATGTGGACTACAGGTCCTACATGGTCACCCTTGCCGACTGCGAGGATTCCGAGGCGCTGAAGAAGGCCCCGCGGGACAACCGGCTGAAATACTTCTCCGAGCTTTCCGAAACAAAACTAAAGAGCTACAACAAGCAGGCAGAGGCAAAACTGGCACCGCTTCCGGTGGGAGGACTTTTAAGCGAAGCCCTCGACAGGGAGCTCTCCGTGGCCTACGAGGAAAACGGCAGGGTGAAAGGCTTTGTCGCCATCGAGAACATGGATTATGAAAACGGGATCCGTCTGGCAGCCGCCTTCAACGGCACCGACAATCCCATGGTCCTGATGTGGCTCGTAAAAGCCGCCTTTTCGGTGGCAGAAAAAAAATACGATGAAAACACCCCTCTTTTGATCGATGTGGTGGATGAGACGGCCGACCGGTTTGTGAGATACGTGCTTCCGGAGGTGGAAGTGATCTCGCGCACCTACGACAAGCTCGTATAGGGGTAGGAGGTACATCATGGATGACAATACACAAAATGTAATAATTGATGAAAAAAAAGATGAGATAAATGAGGTCTTTAAGATCAATGATTACATGCAGGAGCATGATAAGGAGTACGATCCTGAAAACTCTTACGCGCATGTAGGACACAAGGCCGGCGATAAGCAGTATTACCAGGAGGTCTATCACAAGAAGGCGGCTTCCATAGATCGCGCGAAGGATAAGACCTTGGAGGCTGCGGTCAAGACCATGATGCGCCCGCTGATCGAGGACCATTACAAGATCAAGGGCAAGTCGGCAGCTGACAGGATCATGGATCCGCCGCCCAGATTCCGTTGGAGGAGCTTACGAGAAAAACGTCAGGAAAGCAGAAGAGTGGATAATCTGAACAACGAGTTTCGGAGAGAACATCCGGGAACCGGAAACGTGCCGAAGTTCGACAACACCACCCACAAGTTCCGCAAGAACGCGCAGCGGTACAACAAGCTTTTAAAGGACGATTTCGAGCCCAAATACAAGGCCCGCCTTGAGACGATCCATGACTGGGACAAGATGAAGCATTTTATCCCGCTGGTAAAGGTTGAGCAGCAGTTAAACGGCGGAAATGCGCAGGCGGCGCAGAAAAAGACCGAGAGCGCAAACAAGCGCAGCTTTAAGAACACAAAGTCGGATCGTGATGAACGTGAATTCTTCGCACTCAGTCAGACCGAGCAGAGTATGGGGATTCGTCATACATATTTGAAGGATCTGATGAATAATACCTTGAAGTTCCAGTTCCGTGCAGGAATGGCAAAAGAGGACTATATGACGACGCATTATCTGGAGCTTCGACGCGGCATCGACCAGTCCCTGAATCTGAAGGATGTACTGATGAGCACGCGTGAGGGGGATGAAACGTCCTTCTGGGAAACACTCTCTCCGGATATGCAGAAGCTGATCGAGATGCAGGCGGAAACAGCGGCTTGCTTTAACGCTATCCTGGAGCTGTTCGGGAAAAAACACCATGTTGACGCCGGAACCGGAGCGTTCCTTCAGGAACCGTTTGCCGAGGAAACACAGTATCAGAACGCAAGAAAACGGTTTAAGACGATACTCAGCAATCATTATCAAAAGATCGGAAAGATCCGCGAGAAGAATCATTTCGGTACAACGGAAGAAGATGTGAATCACATGAAGGGGCTTGCGATACAAAACATTAAAAAATAAGCATATGATCAAAAAGATCCTCCCGCAAATCGGGAGGATCTTTCTTGTTTAGTAGGTGATGCTTAAGGGCTCTGTCTTTTCCACGATCGTTTCGCCGGTCTCGAAGTCCATGATCGAGAAGGTAAGCTTTGCCGAGTCAATCTTTTCGAGCGCCTCGTCAACGCTCGGGCCGAGAAGGTTCACGGAATGCTTGCCCGGTAGTACATCCGCGCCATAGTAGATTTCCGTCTTCTTTCCGTTGAGCTCGCCCTCGAATGCGCCGACGGAGATGAATTTGTCGGTCTGGTTAGACACATAGATCGGAATCTCCGCGCCGAGGATGTCGTCCGTCACTGCATCGCGGACCACAATCTTGATGCCGTCCTTGTCGTAGGCCACGGTACCGCTCTCGTCAAATGCGTTCATGTAGGTGTCCCACTCCGAGGTGCAGATGGTGATGGGGTCTGTCTCGATGATGACTTCGGTTTCTTCTTCCTCCTCCGATACCTTTGTGTAGGAGGTGACCTCCACGGAAAACTCTATTTCCGAGACGGTCTCGATCCCGCAGTATTCCAAAGTGGATTCGTTGAATACGCCCGGGAAGATTCCGGTCTCGCCGGGTTCGAAATCCCTGGAGAATTCTGTATCGACCATGTAGCCGTTTACCGAGGAGTTCCGAAGAGCCACCGAGATCTTTTTGTCGGTATTGTTTTCAACCTCCATGATCAGGGCCTGATCGGCACTGTACACCTCCTCCTTATATTCTCCGAAGCGCTTGGCAGTGACCTTGACATCCTGCTCGTCCACGAGCACGGTCTCTTCTATGCTGGTTTCAGCGGCCGCTTCGGATGTTGTCTCAGTCTTTTCGGTCGTTTCCTGCTCTGTTTTTGTATCGTCCTTGCCGCATCCGGTGCAGAGCGTGCCGATGGCCAGGCAGACACACAGGAAGCGCGCGGTCAGGGTTCTTTTTTTCATGATGATCTTCCTTTCTTTTCCTTGTTGGTATCAAAGTATAAAGCCTGTGAAAACAAGTGTCAAGTCCGCTGTTTTTGCGCAAGTTTTCCTTTTGTCTTTCCTCTGAATATGATATAATTTATAACGATTATATTTTGTAAAAAAGGGGTGTGAAAGATGGAGAGAAAGCTTGCGAAAAGAGGCAATATGACAGACCGTATGGATATTGCCCTGACCAAGTTCAGATCCAGGATGACGTCGTATCCGCCGGGCATGTGTCCCCTCGTGATGTACCGTTCCATCCTGCAGATGTCCATGAACCAGTCCTGCGGAAAATGTGTTCCGTGCCGGGACGGTCTCGTGGAGGCGGAGCGCATGCTCAAAGATATCTTAAACGGTGATGCCACGGAGGAGACCCTGACGAAGCTGAAGGACCTCTGTGTCATGATCTCCGAGACCTCGGACTGCGCCGTGGGCGTGGTGGCAGCAAACACGGTGCTCGACAGTCTGACCGAGTTTGCCGATGAATACGAGAGCCACATCAAGCGCCGCCGCTGCGTGGAAAACGTGGTGCAGACGGTGCCCTGTATGACGCTCTGTCCGGCTCATGTGGATGT
>CACZPL010000001.1 GCA_902783015.1 uncultured Lachnospiraceae bacterium | reverse complement strand
TCCGCAAGGCCTAAGATCATCTTGTCCTGAATCTCCTGGATGTGCTCGGTCTGCTTCTTTACCTCCTCCGTCAGCTCGTTGTTGAACTTCTTTAAGAGGTTGGTGTATTTTCGCTCCTTGGTCTCGTCGATCATAATGATCTGATATCCGCGAATCCGTTTTCCGCGGCGCATATAACCGATGATAAACTTATAATACTGGCTTCGCCATTCATACGGCTTGATCAGACTGTCGGATCCCGCTTGGTCCAGCTCGTCCAGCCATACCGGCAGCTTTTTTAAAGGTTCCTTTTTCAGGCGGATCAAGGCATCGATCTTCTGGGACCGAAGCTGCGGAAATGCGGTAAGGGCGGTTTCGTTTGCCCCTAAGAAGCGGCGCTTTTTGTCAAGGGCAAGAAAACCGTTGTCGTCGTTTTCCACCAGAGCCTGGGACTGGGTCAGGCTGATCACATACAGCTCCGCATGGTCCATCACGAGCAGAAAGACGATCTGGAACGTGACATACGAGATCGGTACGAATTCGATATCCGCGTGGAGAAGCTTTGTCAGGAAATAGCAAAGAGGTCCCAGGATCTCGGCAAACAAAAGAAGCACGGTCGTACGTGTGGAAAAGTTTCGCTTTTTGATCAGACAGTATATAAGGATGGAGATACCGAGGAGGGAATAGCCGATGAGCAATACATAAAACAGATTATGCAAAGGGGCATATTCCTTGATCAGTTTTACGACTCCATGCTTTTTTTCGTAGGACACCTTTTTATAAAAGATGGGCAGAAAGCCTGCGGTACATACCAGTCCGTACAGGCCGATGGACAGGCTCATCATGGCGAGGGAAAGTCCCTTTGGAAAACGGATCTGAAACAGGGTCATGATGGCAAGCGTCACGAACATCTGCAGGAAGCAGCCGCCCAAATAGATCATCTTATTTGCGAGCAGGGCTTCCTCCACGTTTGTCGACAGCGCATAGAAAACATAGCCGAGCATGGAGATCGGTATAAATATAAACACCAAAGTGACATTCATATTCGTATGCTGTGTCCACAGCATCTTAAATATGATCGTCAACAGCAGGGATATGAAAAACAAGGTCAGATAATATTCGAGCAAGATATTTCCTCCGAAGGGTGATCAAAGATCATATTTTTTTGCGATCTCGTTAAATTTGTCGATGTTGGAATTGACATGGGAACTCAGACTGTCATAGGTCTTGTTCACGTGAAGCTGCATACGGATCTCGTTGTAATCGTTTTGGGCGAGCATGGGCTCAAGGTTGATGTACATCTGGTCCGGCATAAACTTCGTCTTCACTGCACGCAGACCGTCCTTATAGCCGAGCATCTCGCGAAACTCTATGGAGCGCTTATCGAAATTGAGCGTCCCCTCGAAGAGATCTCCGAGATCATGGCTCGGATAGATCGAGATAAACTGCGCATCCGGCCATTTGGACGTGTCAAGCACCTTGCCGTGCTGCAAGCCGATCACGATGAACTGTCTTACCCCGGCATCGTACAGTGGCTGTACGGGAGAATTGTCACAGATCCCTCCGTCCTTATAGGAACAGCCGTCAATCTCCACCGGTGCATAGATCACGGGCAGAGAGGTTGAGGCAAGCACGATCTTCTTGATGGTCTCCTTGTCGTAGTCGTTCAAGCGGCGGTATTCCGCCTCGAAGTTGTCCGGCAGAGAGACAAGCCTTGCGATCGTGTTGTAAATATCGTATTTGCTCTTTTTCAGTTTATCAAAGTCGATATGCTTCTCGATCATTGAGAGCATATCCTCGCGGGAACAATGCAGGCCGCTGCTCGTAAAGGACGTACCGTCGATATCAAAGAGCATCAGCATGTTGATATCCTCCCATGCACGGTACATGAGATCGAAATCCTCCATGGCATAAAGCATGGCATTGACCGCTCCGATGGAGGTGCCGGCGATCATGGTGACATCGGTAAGCAGCTCCTGCTCGGTCAGAGCCTTTAATACGCCGAGCTGATAGGCACCCTTTCCGCCACCGCCGTCCAAAACAAGGCCGACGCCCTGTGCCTTCTTCGGGTCGGTCTTGATGGGTTTCAGCTTGGGTGTCGGGATCACCTGTGGTGTCTCTTCTTTTGGAGCGTCTTCTTTCGGTGCTTCGACAGCTTGCGGTTTTTGCGCCGGTTTATCTTCGGCCGGATTCTCTGCAGGCTTTTCTTCCGCCTTCGGAAGCTCCACGGTTCTCCCGCTTAAGTGATCGATCATCTTCGCGTAGAATTCGGGTGAAGATGTCTTCACGTCATAAGCGTCCAGCATTTGATTGATAAGTTCTCTGTCTTTTTGATTCATAAAAAATCCTTTTATCGCGGGGCCATCAGCTTGGAGATCCCGTCCTTTAATCCGTCTAAGGTGAGGGGATACATATCGTAGATCTCGGCCAGCGTCCGCTCCGCTTCCATCCAGCCCAGGGAGTTTAATCCCCCGTGGTATCTGGGGTTCAGCCAGATGATCTTCTTATACTTCGTCTTAAACAGTTTATTCCACTCATAACCGCTTTTTCCGTCGTTCGGACCGCGGTAGTTGCCGTTCACGTCGTACAGCTCCTCGGGTGCCATCTGCGCATCCCCGACTATGATCACCTTGTAATCCTTGTCGGTGTGCCTGAACAGATAGTCAAGGTCTACCCAGTTTCCAAGCTCGCACTCCGCATCCTTGTAAACCTTGCTGTAAATGCAGTTATGGAAATAATAGGTCTTAACGTCCTTAAAATGATTCGCCTTGTGCACGGCCTGGAACAGATCGTTGCACATCTCCGCAAAGGGCATCATGGTCCCGCCGCAGTCAAACAAGAGCAAAAGCTTGACGGAGTTTTTTCGCGGCTTTTCAAATTCAAGGGAAAGCATGCCTCCGTTGTTGCAGGTCTCGTCTATGGTCCGGTCAAGATCAAGCTCGGTTTTGGCAACATCCAGCTTGGTCGAAAACTGACGTAATCTTCGAAAGGCCATCTGAAACTGGCGTATATCCAGCGTCTTGTCATGACGAAAATCCTCGTATTTGCGCTCGCCGATCACCTGAAAGGCAGACTGCATGCCGGTTCTGCCGGAAACACGCAAACCGCCCGGGTTTCTGCCGTGATGTCCGAAGGCCGAACCACCGGAGGTTCCGATCCAGTAGTTACCGCCGTTGTGCTCGGTCTTTTGCTCCTGCACACGCTCGCGGAACATACGCTTCGTCTCCGCCATCTCGCGCTTCACATCAAAGGCGTAAAGCTCCTTGTTCAGATTCTTCGTGTCCATCTCGCCCTTGTCAAGGAACTTCATGATGATCTCGGGGATCTCGTCCTCTCCCACTTTTATATTCTTAAAGTATTCGCCGAAGGCCATGTCAAAACGGTCAAAATCCGATTCGGTTTTGACCAGGATCATTCGCCCGAGATAATACAGCCCGTCTAAGGATGAGCCCGCAAGACCGCGGTCTAATGCATCCATGAAGGTGATCCACTCGGTCATGGAGATCTTTAAGCCTTTGTCGCGTAATACGTATAGAAAGTCGGTGAACATTTTTTACCTCTTTGGAATCGTCTACTCTTTCAGGATCCTTCGTCGCTACGCTCCTCAGGATGACAGTCAAACACTCGCCTGTCATTCTGAGCGAAGCGAAGAATCCCGTCACTTAGTCAGTTCCTAAAACCTGTTTTTCTTTACTATCTCCACATCCTCGTCCTTCTTAATAAGCACCCCCAAATACGGCAGCTTCTCGCGCAGCGTATCCGGATCGCATCCGCCGTGAATGAGCGCATTCAACCAATCGATCAGCTCCGAAGTACTCGGCTTCTTCCGAACCTCCTTCAGGCCGCGGATCCAGTAAAAGGCATCCATGGCCTGAGACAAAAGGTGCTCGTCAATCTGATCAAAGTGCACACGCACGATCTCGTCCATCTCTGCCTTTTCCGGAAAGGCGATATAGTGAAAAATGCAACGGCGCAAAAAGGCATCCGGAAGCTCTTTTTCCGCGTTGGATGTAATGATCACAATGGGTCTGGTCTTTGCCTTCACGGTCTCCTTCGTCTCGTGAATGTAAAATTCCATCTTGTCAAGCTCCCAAAGCAGGTCGTTC